>CAZJNL010001138.1:0-2259 GCA_964546515.1 uncultured Oscillatoria sp. | reverse complement strand
GGGTTAGGGGTTAGGGGTTAGGGGTTAGGTTTTAGGAGAGAAGTTGATAATTAACCCAATGCCCATCGCCCCATGCCCAATGCCCCATGCCCCATTGCCCACGATTGGGGCAAGTGCCAACTCCGCAGGCGTGGGGGAGCGAGCGCCTGGAGATGCCGGCCTGCGGGGACCCGCACCGTGGGGGGCAGCTCACGGTTGGTTGATTAACCGCAATCAGGAGTGAGGGGGTTCAGCACAGAGAAATTCATCAGGGGGGAGCTTTCGCAAGGCAATTAACCGGAATTTTCAAAAAGATTATAAAATCTAAAAAACACGTTAGCCAAACATTACCCCTGATGTAACAATCGGTTAAGAAAATAATTAAAATATATTTAAATATCCTGTTCGAGAGCGAGCGCAAAAATAGAATTGCATTAATTGAAAAAATACCTGTTTAAATAGGCCCAGATAGCTCCCCGGTGCCCTGCGCTCCCGGGGCGGCAGGATGAACAGAGAGGGCGGTACAAACAGGCAGGGGTAGGGTCAAAACCAAGCTGGCTGGTGTTTCCAGCCTAATTTCGCACGGACTGGGGCTGGAGGTGAGTGTCAAGACTCGCATCTAAACCCTAAAGATGAATAGTTGTTTAGTTATGAATCTATAGAAAGTGCAAAGAGAGGCGCTCAGTTATGTTTGTTTTGGAAGGTGAGGATGTTATTAACCTGAGTGATTACAGGAACTCAGAGGCAGAGGAGGATCTTTTTTTCCATCTCTCGCACGATCTGATTGGGGTTGTGGGTTTTGATGGCTGTCTGAAGCGGCTGAACCGGATGTGGGAAAAAACGTTGGGCTTTACCAAGGAGGAACTCTTAAACAAACCCCTGATTGAGTTGGTTCATCCGGAAGACTGGCTATCCACCATTGCGGAAGGGAAAAAACTGGCTCGCAGTTCTAGCATTATGGGCTTTGAAAATCGCTACCGGTGCAAAGATGGCTCGTACAAGTGGCTTCAGTGGAATGTGACATGCCAGCCAAAACAGAAATTGATTTATGCGGTGGCGCGTGAGATCACTGATCAGAAGCAGGCGGAAGGGCTCAGCGAAAGCGAGCTGCTGTTCCAGAGAATCTTTGAAAGCGCCCCGGTTGGTATGGCAACCGCCACCCTGGAAGACCGGCGAATTCTCAAAAGTAATGCCATGCTGCAAAAGATGTTGGGTTACAGCGAAGCCGAACTGCTGGGGATGAGTTTTGCGGACTTCACCCATCCCGACGATGTGGGAGGCGAGGCAGAACTTTACGAAAACGTGATTGCCGGTCAAAAAGATTTCTTCCAGGTGGACAAGCGGTATATCCGCAAGGATGGAAGCGCGATTTGGGGGCACCTGATCGCCTCCGCTATCCGAAACAGTGCCGGTGCTCCCGAATTGGTCATTGGTTTAGTGGAGGACGTTACCGAACGCCGGCGAATGGAGGAAGAGCTGCGAAAATCGCTCAAAGAACTGTCGGATATCAAGTTGGCTTTGGATCGGGCTGCTATTGTAGCGATCACCGACAGACACGGGAAGATAACCCATATCAACGATAAATTTTGTGAGATCTCCAAATATTCCAGGGAAGAACTGATTGGTCAAGACCACCGCCTTCTCAATTCTGGCCATCACCCCAAGCAATTCTTTAAGGATATGTGGTCAACCATCGCCCGGGGGAAAATTTGGCAAGGGATAATCAAGAATAAAGCCAAAGATGGCACCTATTACTGGGCAGACAGCACAATTGTTCCTTTTTTGGATGACCGAGGCAAACCTTTTCAATATTTAGCAATCCGCTATGAAATCACCGAGCGCGTGCGGGCTGAAGAAGAAATTCGCAAAACCCAGAAGTTCCTGAACGAGGTGGTGGAAAATCTGCCGGTTGCTGTGTTCATAAAGGATGCCGCTGACCTGCGTTTCGTGGTGTGGAATAAAGCCTGCGAGGAAGTGTTTGGATATGACAAGGCGGCTGCACTCGGCAAGAAGGTGTGCGACTTGTTCCCAGCAGCTGAGGCGGATTTGCGAATAACCTTCGACCGGCAAGTGATCGCCGGTGGTAAACTTGCCGACATCCCAGAAGAAGTCATCCACACACCCCACTTGGGCGAGCGAATCCTGCACACGCGCAAAATTCCCATTTTTGACGAATCGGGAAAACCCAAGTATTTACTGGGCATTTCCGAAGACATCACCGAGCACAAAAAAGTTGAGGCAGCGTTGCGGCAATCCAAAGCGCGGTATAAAGAAAAATCG
>CAZJNL010001137.1:0-2261 GCA_964546515.1 uncultured Oscillatoria sp. | reverse complement strand
CCGCCCGCACTTTGGGGTGAGGGGGAGAAATAAGAGGGCCTGTGGTAGATTTGCTCAAGTGAGATGCTGCCTGCTTCGTTGCCTCTAATCTTACGAATTGTTACAAATTTGGCCAGACCTGCAGATCGGCGTCTAATCAGTGGGAACTATAAACAAGCCCTATTATAATGGGAAGATGGAGTTCCCTTAACGCGAATGCTGCAAGAAAATCTCACCCCTTGTGCCGGTCTACTGTATCAATGGATTGTTCAGAAAGTTTCCACTAAAAATAATAGTATTCTAAAACTCGACCTGCGAGACTTTCAAGCCTGGAGTGCCGAATTTAGGGATTTTCCCTACAGCGAGCGCGAGATTCTCAAGGCATTCAGAGAGTTAAACCAACTTGAACTCATCAGCGTTGCTAAAACAGAAGTGACGGTGCGAGCCAAATGCTGGGACAGTCTCATTGGTCACAGGCAACAGCAAGCCCGGGGATTCATGTTACGCTCTGTTTATCTGACCTCAGGCATTGCGGTTCTCTTGGCTGCCTTGATCCTCGGGGCCTTGAAGTTCGCTCCCACAGCTAAAGATATGACCTCTTTACAGACTCAACTGCAAAACCTAAAGCTTCCCAATCCCTGGAGCGCTTCTCATCAAGAATGATAAAAGGGCCCGACTTTATATCATGTTCGGTTAAGTGTCATAATTAATTTTGCTCTCCCCCCGCCCCCCGCACCCCCTCTCTTCGCTACTCAGGCCGCACCGGCATCGGGCCCGGTCGCACTTCCAAGTTCAGGGTTTTACCGCTGCGGTTGAGTTGCAAAAGCAATCCAGCACCGACGCTGCTATTTTCCACAATCTGCTGAACGGTTTCCGCCTTAGCCACCGGCATGCCGTCAATCTTTTGTATCACATCGCCCGCCCGCACACCCGCCCCAGCTGCCGGCGCACCGGGAATAATCCCCCGAATTAACACGCCCTCTTCCAGTTCCACGCGCATGCCACTATTGGGGTCAGCATTAATCTCTTTCTTAATCCCAGGCGTTAGAGTCACCATTTCGATGCCCAAGAAAGGATGCTCAACTTTGCCCTTAGCAATCAGCTGCTGGGCGATGCGCTCAACTGTGTTAATCGGAATAGAAAAACCCAGACCTTGGGCACCGCTGATAATCGCTGTATTCATGCCAATCACCTCACCGGCAGCATTGAGAAGCGGGCCCCCGGAGTTCCCCGGATTAATCGCCGCATCCGTTTGAATAAAGCCAACGCGCTTGTCAGGGACGCCGATTTGGTTGCTAGAGCGACCAGTAGCGCTGATGATGCCGGCGGTTACCGTGTTGTCCAAACCCAAAGGGTTGCCAATCGAGATCGCCCACTCTCCGGGGTGCAGCTGTTCGGAATCGCCGAAAGAAACTGCCGGCAAGTCAGTGGCATCAATCTGAATCGCCGCCACATCGGTTACCGGGTCTGCCCCCAGCACCTTGCCGGTGAAGCTGCGACCGTCCTTGAGCGTCACCTCCACCCGGTCAGCGCCATCAATCACATGGGCGTTCGTGAGAATCTGGCCGTTGGAACTGATGATAAAGCCAGAGCCGCTGCCTCGCTCCAGGCGCTCTTCCGGCACCGGCACCCGGCGGCCAAAAAACCGCCGGAACAAGGGATCGTCAAACCTATTTGGCCGCCTGCTGGCCACGGTTCGGGAAGCGACGATGCGCACCACAGCCGGCCCCACCTTTGACACTGCGGCCACAATAAAATTGTCCCCGGCGCTCAGTGGCAAAAGCTGGGCAATCCGGGCACTGTTTGAGGCGCTTGTGGATTTCGCCGTCAAGGGTTGCGGCTCTCCCCCGTCAGGGGAGAGCAACCGGGGATTGGCTTTGAGGAAGCGAGCTAACAGAAACGTTCCGCTTGCTGCCACCAGCACCAGCAACAGGTAAATTGCCGGTTGCTTCCAAGAGAATTTGCCGTCTTTATCGGTTTTGCCGGGAATATCCATCACAACCCTTTTCAGCTGCCTTGCTTTTCGGAGAACAAATGTGCGTGACTCGATTTTGGCCCCAGTGCGGGCGCGCTGTTGGCCTTGACTTCATTATAGCTAAATGGGAAGTCCGGGGCACCCGGGCAAGGCGGGCCCAAGACCTCTGCCGGTTCTGTGCGCCGTTCAGTAAAGTCTTTGTTAAACTCATCTTGTCGGACGGTTCACGGAGGTGAGCGGTGGCCATTACCCTTGAAAGTCTCTGGAATCAAGTCCTAGAACGCCTGCAGCTGCAGCTGAGCCGGCC
>CAZJNL010001136.1:0-2262 GCA_964546515.1 uncultured Oscillatoria sp. | reverse complement strand
TACTTTGTATCCTCTATGTTATACCGCAGTTTTTAACCGTGCCGCCAAACAAACGTTCGACCGCATGCGCCGGATATAATTAGAGTTATACTTGAAATATTGTCGGCGCTACTGTATGCTTTTATAGAAGGCGATTTTAACACCAAACATGTCAAAAAAGACTCTTGGCATCGACGAACAGCTCTACGATTACCTGTTATCGGTTTCTTTGCGGGAGCCAGAAATTCTCCGCCAGCTGCGGGAAGAAACCGCCCGCAATCCTCGGGCTGTCATGCAAATTTCACCGTAACAAAGGCAGTTTATGGCGCTGCTCGCGCAGCTGCTGGGTGCCACAAAAACCCTGGAAATAGGAGTGTTCACCGGCTACAGTTCCCTGTGCGTCGCTCTCGCACTTCCCCCCACCGGCAAGATTGTCGCTTGCGATGTCAGTGAAGAGTATACCGCCACCGCTCGCCGGTACTGGGAAGCTGCCGGTGTGGCTGACAAAATTGATTTGCGAATCGCGCCGGCGCTGCAAACCCTCGACGAGCTGCTAGCTGCCGGTGTTGCGGGAACGTTTGATTTCGCCTTCATCGACGCCGATAAAGACAATTATGACGCCTACTTCGAGCTATCGCTGCAGCTGGTTCGCACCGGCGGCTTGATTGCTATTGATAATGTTTTGTGGGGCGGACAAGTTGCCAACCCCCAAGTTCAGGATAACAACACTCAATCTATCCGCGCCTTTAATGAAAAGTTACACCGCGACGAACGAGTCACCCTGAGCTTGGTTCCAATTGCCGATGGGCTAACTCTGGCGCTCAAACGTTAAATATAGCGTTTTTCATATCAGTGCGGTACATTTTTCTATCCGCACGCATCCGGGACTCTGAGATGCGATTAATCAGACGCGATAAATCGCGTCTCTACAAGTCGGGGGCTATACGGCGGTCAGAAACCAGGAAACTTTAAGAAACCTGATTTCTTGATGTTGTTGCTTGATGTTCGGGTGAGTTTTGTCAACCTGCGCACGCTCCCGCGTTAATCAGGCGCTTCCTGTTGCAAACCTAGTTCTTACTCATCGATTTTATCTTATCAAACCTCCTGGTTAAAGTCAAGGGGTTAGAAAAAAAATTTGCTGCCGGCTGCGGCTTGCCGGTGCGGGGACTGTCCGTTCCGAGAGCTGGCGGCTGAGGATGGTGTAAAAAAATGTTAATAACTAATGACATCAGGCAGTAGATAAGGCAAAATTAGGGTAAATCAGGGATTGAGCGAAGGTGGGGAGAGGCAGGGAAGCGAAGACGAATGCGCCCTTCCATTTTAGCCGGCGCAGGCGGGCTTTGTCTGATGAGCCGCGATTTATAATCGCCAGTATACAAGCTGGCATGTTTCGGAGTCGGGAGGATGCCGGTGTTGTGGGTGGGTGTTTAAGGGTGCCGGTGCGAATGGGAGAGTGCGGGTGAAGTAATGCTTAAGAGTACCCCAAAGTTTGAAAGACACAAGGAAACGATGCTCAGAAAACTAACGATGTGGGTCAGGCGGGGACGCCTGACGTTTATCCGGGTAGCGATGGCACTTGTATTATTCCTAGCTAGTCCAAGTCTAGCAGCGCCAGGTTACGCGATTGCAGATGCAGCATTTGATTGCAGCAATCCTCGAGGAACGCCAGAAGTCAACTATTACGCTCAAAGCGCAAGTCAGCCGGTGAATAATTCGACCGTTGCCAGTCTCCCAGACGGGAATTACCGGTACGTCAGCGCCAAATTTCCTTCTTTTGCTGTGAGCGATGACGAGTTACTCAAGGCGGGAGGCTATGAATTACGGGTGCGCAAGACAGGAAACAAGCTCACCGGCATCCTCGGACAAATTGACTCGGGTAACACGATTTGCATTAGTGGGGAAGTGAGTGGCAATACTGTAGCCGGTCGAGCTGTGGAAGTTTCGGAACCGCCTTTCAATACCAAGGATACCATCAAAAGCGCTGGGGAAGAATTCGCAGCGTGGGATTTGGTGGGGGGGAGTATTCTCAAGGTTCGCCGGGGCAAAAAAGTGGGCAATAAGATTCAATATGCCAGTGCTTTGTTGAACCTCAGCGGGTTGAATCGCATTAACACCGGCACCCGAGTCGCTCCTGCGAGCTGTCCGTAAAGAACCTCACCCCCTAACCCCCTCTCCGATTGCGGAGAGGGGGGACAAGAAGAATGTGAATTTGTTTCTCAAAGCTTGCTGAGCAAGTCAGGCACTCCCTTGCTCCCTCAAACGGGAGCATCCCATTTTTGCAAA
>CAZJNL010001135.1:0-2262 GCA_964546515.1 uncultured Oscillatoria sp. | reverse complement strand
CACGGCACTCAACGAAGGAGACTTCGACCTCCACCTGTTGCTCGATGATGTGGCGGATCTGTTCTTCCACCGCGCCCGCGACAAGCAGTTGCAGTTTTTTACAGAACGCGCTCCAGACGGGCCTCAATATATCCGAAGCTATCGGGTTAAATTGCGTCAGGTATTGGTTAATATTATCGAGGGCGCGATTAAGTTTACTCAATTGGGGAGCGGGCGGGTGGGAGTGAGAATGTGGGCCGGAGCAATTCCATTTGAAGGAGAAGACAACTGCTCGGGAATTACCCCAGACAAATTAAACAGCATTTTTGAAGTTTCTCTGCTGACGCCTACTGAAAAAGGAGTGGGAGAAGGGATGGGTGCAGGGTTGCCGGTGAGCCTGTTTTTCGTCCGACTGATGGGCGGTGAAATGACTGCTGAGAGTACCTCAAGCGGCACTCTGTTTAAATTTGACATTCAAAGCAAGCAGGTAGAGGCTCCCGACATTGAAACAAAACAGCCGCAGCGCCGCGCGATCGCCCCAGAACCAAATTAACCCCGCTATCGCATTCTGGTTGTGGACGAGCGGTGGGAGAATCGCCTGTGGTTCATACAACTGCTCTCGCCCCTCGGTTTTGAACTGAAGGAAGCCAGCAACGGTGTTGAGGCGATCGAAGTCTGGGACACTTGGGAGCCTCACCTGATCTTTATGGACATGCGGATGCCGGTGATGGACGGGTATGAAGCCGCAAAACGGATTAAAGCGACGGTTAAAGGTCAAGCCACAGCTGTTATTATTGCTCTGATCGCCAGCACCTCGGAGGCAGCGCAGGGGGTTATCGATGCGGGGGTTTGTGACGATGTTTTACAAAAAACTTTCCGGGAGTCTGATATACTTGAGAAGACACACAAGCATTTGGGGGTGCGCTCCATTTATGAGGAACGACACTACTCGGTGGGAGAGGCTCTCGGGCAGCCCAGCCTGCGCCACCGGCTCGTTCAGAACGATGCGAACCTGCCAAAGGCTCTGACTGAGGCTGCCCTGGCTACCCTCCCGAAGGCGTTGCTGGCTGACTTGGAACAGGCCACTATCTGCATTAATTTGGAGCTGATTTCTGATATACTTGATGAAATCCGCCGGGAGAATCCTGCTTTAGCGTCGGCGCTGGAGCGCCTGGTTGATGACTTTAATTACGAGGCAGTTTTGAATTTAATTCAAGAGGCTAAGCTATAAAAATGAGCGCTTCTCAAACGGCAAAAAGAGAAAAGATTTTAGTGGTTGACGACCAGCCAGAGAGTTTGCGGCTGTTAAGTGCGGTCTTAACTAAACAAGGGTATGCTGTCCGACCTGTACGGTCAGGGCGCTTGGCTTTAGAGGCGGCACAGGCAGAACCTCCCGACTTGGTTTTGCTGGATATTCTGATGCCGCAAATGGATGGCTATGAAGTTTGCTCCCAGCTAAAAGCCTCTGAACGAACTCGCGACATCCCGGTTATTTTTATCAGCGCAAAAGGTGAAACGTTCGATAAACTGAAAGCCTTTTCTCTCGGTGGCGCGGACTACATAACTAAACCGTTTCAGGTGGAAGAAGCGGTGGCGCGGGTCGAGAACCAGCTAAAGATACGGCGGCTGCAAAAGCAAGTCATGGAGCAAAATGCGCGGCTTTCGCAGGAGATTCGCGAGCGCGAACTTGCGGAAGCGGCGCGGCGCTCAACAGATGCAAAATTAGCGTCAGCGTTTCGGGCTTGTCCCGACCCGATTACGCTCACCACGTTCCCAGAAGGGCGCTTCCTGGAAGTAAACGACAGCTTCTGTGAGTTTTTTGGCTGGACTCGCTCCCAGGTAATTGGTAACACCGGCATGGCGCTAGATATATATAATATTATAGCAGGGGGTGCCGAATGTGTCAATAAATTGCGAGAGAAAAGAGCCATTCGCAACTGGGAGGCGAAGGTTGGGACTGCCAGTGGGGAGGTGAAGTCAGTCTTACTGTCAGCAGAACTCATCGAGCTTGACGGACAAGAGTGCGCAATCAGCACAGTTACGGACATCACCTACCGCGTGAAAGCGGAAAATGAACTGCGCCTGCTGCTGGAAACAACCAGATCCACCAGTCAGTGCCCAGACACAGACAGCGCTCTAGCGGTGATTTTGCACTTAATTTGTGCGGCGATAGGCTGGGATTTTGGGGAAGCGTGGCTTCCTTCAAAGGACGGCACGGTGTTAGAATGCAGTTGGGGGTGGTACGGGCGCGACCCCAGTTTAGAAGAATTCCGGCGGTCTAGC
>CAZJNL010001134.1:0-2267 GCA_964546515.1 uncultured Oscillatoria sp. | reverse complement strand
CCCGAGAATCCTTATGGAGCAGTCCGCTCAACAGTGCTTCAATCACCTCCTTAGAGGCGTTCCCCAGCTGACCTAGTGCCGACGCAGCATTGACACGCACCCAAGAATCCTCATCGAGCAGCCCGCTCAACAGTGCTTCAATCACCGGCTCCGAGGCGTTACCCAGCTCACCTAGTGCCCCAGCAGCACTGGAACGCACCTGAGAATCCTCATCGAGCAGCCGGCTCAACAGTGCTTCAATCACCGGCTCCGAGGCGTTCCCCAGCTGACCTAGTGCCGACACAGCATAGAAACGTACCCGAGAATCCTCATCCTGCTGCAGCCGGCTCAACAGTGCGTCAATCACCGGCTCCGAGGCATTCCTCAACAGACTTAGTATTTGAGCCGCACGGCAACGCACCTGATCATTCTTATCCTCCTTCAGCCGACTCAACAGTGCGTCAATAACCGGTGGCTCGGCGTTTCCCAGCTTAACCAGTACCTCAGCAGCACAGAAACGCACCTGAGAATCTTCATCCTTCAGCCGGCTCAACAGTGCTTCAATCACCCGTTCGGAGGCTTTCTCTAGCTGACCCAGTGCCCTAGCAGCACTGGAACGCATTTGAGAATCCTTATCCTGTAGCCGGCTCAAATTTTCTTCAATCTCCTGCTCCGAAGCGTTCCTCAGCTTACTCAGTACAAGAGCAACATGGAGACGTACCCCACAATCCCGATCCTGCCACAGGTTCAACAGTGCTTCAATCACCGGCTCCGAGGCGTTCCCCAGCTCAACCAGTAAACCGGCAGCACTGGAACGCACCCGAGAATCCTCATCCTGCAGCCGGCTCGACAGGGTTGCGATGACCTCTTCTTTTTCCCCCAGCGCCGCACGGTATTCCAGCAACCGTTCTTCATCCATCCGCTCTGCATAACCTTTCAACAGCTGCAGCGCTTGAGCTTCCAACTTAGTCTCGTTCAGACCGCACAGAATCTTAAAAACCTGAGAGCGTATTGTCCCTCCCACTCGGCCATCACCCTTAATTTCCAGCTCGACTAATCTCCGCAAAATGTCTTCCACGAGACTGGCATCTGCCACCTTGAAATCTTCCATAAGGCAGATGCCGGCAAATAAAAGGTTGCGGTGCAGCCAAGGCTCGTAAGGTGTGGGTTGCCGGAGGATTTCCTGAAGGGCTTTCGTGGCCCCTTTGGGGGTTTGCTGCGCGATGACCAGCAGCAAAACCTCCCGCCAGTGGGCGTTGTGGAGATATTTGCGGATGTGTTCCAGCACTACATCGCTATCATCTCGCTGCTGATAGAGTATTTCTTCACCGGCTAGATATTCTTGAAACGTCTTGTGCGCAAAAGCGTAGCAGTCCTGCCCCTGTTCGTTCAGCAACCCCGTGCGCTCGCGGATGTATTCCACAAACCGCTTGGCTTCTCCCTCCGCCTGGTATCGCTTCACGCCCGTTTCATCCGCAATGAACTCCCCTAATTTTTGAATGAGCTCCTCGCGGTCGATTAACGTGCCGCCCTCCTTGTCGCCGGTGCCTCCCTGGGCGTGAATCCAGTAAGCCAGCCGCTTCATCAAGCGCTCCAAATCATCCCGCTTGAGATATTCCAGAGGACAGTGCTTCATTTCCTTGCCATCGTCCCACGCAGTTAATAAAGTCTTCACTGCGCGGTCATAGAGTTTGTATCGCTGTCTGGGCAGATAAGCTTCGTAACGGTGAATCAGAGCAATAATTGTCAGCAATAGCGGGTTTCTCGCCAGCAGCTTAATCCGCTCTCCCCCCTCCAAAGCTTCCTTCAGGCTGTCTTTGCGGCGCTTGGCTTCCTCTGGGTCTGGGATGCGGCTGCTATACCAATTGTCAATAAACTGCTGGATTTTGGTATCGTCAAACAGCTGGAGGGAGAAGTGCGGGAACTCATCGGTGCGGAAAAAGTCTCGCCGGTAGCCCGCCGGTCTGGAGGTGATCGCAGCCCGATTCTGCGAAAATTGGCCCAGAAAAGACTCAATCTGTTCCACAGCCGTATACCGCCTGCCGGTGTCAGCCACCTCATCCAACCCGTCCAGTAAAATTAACGCCCGCCCATCTTCCAGCCAATACTCAAAGAACCCTGCCGGCAAATTTTGTACGGATAGATTTTTCTCTGCAAAAATCTTGATATAATCTAGAAGGCTGGCACTATCTAGCAGTCTCGCCCAGTCGCGAATCCGAATCAGAATAGGCAGCAAGTCTGTCTCGGCTGAGAAACCCAGTTTTTCCGGCTGTCCCGCAGCCAGCATG
>CAZJNL010001133.1:0-2268 GCA_964546515.1 uncultured Oscillatoria sp. | reverse complement strand
GCCCAGCCGAATCTTAGGACACAGCCAAACAGGGATCTGCAATCCCGACGATTTCTTGTCCAAATTCATTCCCGGCTGCATTCAGTTAGGAATGGTGCCCAAACTTGACTTTTGGGTAGAAAACATTATTCCGGCTGACTATATGAGCCGTGCTATCATCCATCTCTCGCGACAGAAGGAGTGTTTGGGCCAAGCGTTTCACTTGGTCAACCCCAAGCCCACTCCGCTCAATGAGCTGTTCAACTGGATTCGGGATTTGGGCTATCCTGTAGAAGAGGTTTCCTATAAAGAGTGGCGCTCGCACCTCATCCGAAATCATCAAGTCTCTTCCAGCGAAGTGTTGCAGTCACTCCTGCCTATTTTTGCTGAAAAGAACATGGAGGGAGCGAAGAAACCACCTGAGTTCGACTTTAGCAATGTCCTTTCTGGATTAGCCGGCACAGATATTGCTTTCCCTCCTGTCGAGCGAGGGTTAATAGAAAAGTATGTGTCCGATTTCACAAGGAGGAATTTTATCCCCAAGCCCACGCTTTAAAAACAGCGAACGCCCAAAAGGTTTGTAGTAGGGCTTTAGCCCTACCGACTCGTCAGCGGTGGAGCAAGTTTTCATTGCCTCGTTGCCTAGTTCCCAGGCTCCGCCTGGGAACGAGTGAAAGGTTTGTAGTAGGGCTAAAGCCCTACCGACTCGTCCGCAGTGGGGCAAGTTTTCATTGGTGGCGGTGTGCCCAGCTGCGAAGCGACTGCCTCCTTCTCTGTCTAACCCCTCACGGATTCGCCAACAGTCTCGTTCCATTCGCCAGGTAGCCCAACGGGCAGTTGCACCCTGTGGACAAAACCCTCCCCCGAAAGCACGCGGAGAGGGGGTTGGGGTGCTGAGTTCATCCGGCAATTGTGGCAATTGTGCAATGCCAGGGTGAGTGCGATAGAATAAGGCGTATAATATGACATCGAACTGACAGAGATATTTATCATTGCTAGCATGGGGACTTTTATCTTTATCTGGTTTGGTCAGGTACTCTCTCTCGTTGGTTCCAGCTTGACCAACTTTGCCCTCAGTATCTGGCTCTACCAGCGCAGCAACTCAACCACGCAGTTCGCTCTGCTCATCCTGTCCACGACTTTGCCCGCTATCCTCGTCTCCCCAGTCGCAGGCGTCTTTGTAGATCGCTGGAGTCGTCGCTGGACTATGATTCTCAGTGACTTCTGCGCCGGTCTGTGTACCTTGTGCATTGCCGGACTATTTGTTACCGGCAAACTAGAAGTCTGGAACCTTTGCCTGCTCACTGCTCTTAGCTCCAGTTTCAGTACCTTTCAGGGGCTTGCCTACAGCGCCGCCACTACATTAATGGTGCCTAGAGAACAGCTGGGTCGTGCCAGCGGCATGGTGCAAAGTGGGACAGCAGTGGCTGGAATCGTCTCACCATTACTGGCAACTGCACTGCTAGCCACCATCCAATTGCAGGGAATTATCCTGCTCGATTTTGCAACGCTGTGCTTTGCGCTTCTCTGTCTGCTACTGGTTCAATTTACCGAAGTTAAAACCGAAGAAGCTCAGGAGGAGAAAGTGGGTTCTCTCCTTGAAGATGCCGTCTTTGGATGGAATTACTTCATGGAGCGCCCCGGTTTAGTGGGGCTGCTGGTGTTCATTGCCTGCGGCAACTTCCTCGTCGGTTTAGCTGAAGCTCTAACTGCCCCCCTAGTGCTCTCCTTCGCTTCACTGACAACTCTTGCCACAATCTCCTCTATTGATAGCATAGGAATGTTACTCGGCAGTCTCGCGATGAGCTTCTGGGGAGGACTGCAGCGCCAGATGGCCACCGTATTTATCTCGATGTTGCTGATCGGTTTATCCTGTATAGTTTCTGGCTTGCGCGCTTCTGCAGTTCTGTTCAGCATCTCGGATTTCTGTCTGTTTTTCCTCATCCCCATCATCAATGGTTCCATCCAAGTAATTTACCAAAAGAAGGTCGCACCGGAGGTACAGGGAAGGGTATTCTCCTTCCGGAGAACCATTGCTCAAAGCTCCCTCCCGCTTGCTTATCTTGCTGCAGGACCGCTCGCCGACCGAGTTTTTGAACCGCTGATGGCTTCTGGCGGTTCCTTGGCGGATAGCATTGGACAAATTATTGGTTTTGGTCGAGGTCGCGGTATGGCTTTGATGTTTGTTATTGCGGGAATATTTACTGTATTGCTAACCTTCATTGCCTACTTGTATGCCCCTCTGCGGCAAGTGGAAGATGAGCTACCCGATACAGTTCCCGACGCCCT
>CAZJNL010001132.1:0-2279 GCA_964546515.1 uncultured Oscillatoria sp. | reverse complement strand
GGCGGAGAGGTGTTTTTGATTTTTCCCGCAACCGCAATCTCTCGTATTCCGTCAGTCGCTCCCAAAAAGATGGCACCGGCCAGATTTGTCCCCGCCGGCACATCTCTGGAATTCAGCACAACCTCCAGATTCTGCAACCCCGGATACAGCTGAGAATTCTTCACCTGCAACCAGGGCAAATCCCACAAAACCTCGCAGGGTGCGCCCACTTGCACCGGCCAAGAACGTTCCTGCTGCCGGTTTGTCTCTATCTCCCCAAAATCCAGCACTGCCGGTATGTCCCAGCTCGCTCCTTCCCACTGGACATTTGGCGCTATCCCCCGCAATTTTACCTGATTCAGGATAGGGGAAGTGCCCCCACCGGCAGCCAGCACCACAGCGCCGGTGTCCCCTCCCACAGTCCGCTCAATTGCCAAATTTTCCAGCCGCACCCCAGGCACTTTCACCACCAGTGCCGGCTCATCAACTGCCCAAATCAACGTATTTGTGCCGGGGCCGCGAATCGCAATAGATTTGTCGATAATGAATGGCCCTTTGTAATCTCCCGGCGTCAAGGCAATCTCGTGCCCATCTCGGACAATTTCTAGCAAATCGGCAAAGTTAGAGGGATCGGCTGGGAAGGTTGGCATGGGTACTCCCTGACAGTTTATGGGGTGAGGCAGATTTTTTTTAGAATAACACCACCCAATCGCTCTTGTCAAGATAAATTCCAAATTTTTTTCGCACACCTCACTCGCCGCGCCGCAAGTAGTTCCGGCACGCCAGTTTTGTCCTCTCACCGGCTGCCGGTAATTATGCCGGCAAACTTTCTTGCGGGGTGGTATCTCTCTTACATCATTCTCAATAAGCCGCTTGCTCCCGCCACCCTTGAAAAGTCCGGTACCCCCCTTTTTTAGGGGGGTTAGGGGGGAGCTGAGGTTAGGGGGGATCTTCGAGGACTTTCCCTATTAGCCACTCCCTTTAACCGGCAGCCGAGTTTATCACATATCGCTCCCGGATGCAAGATGTCAGGTAGGTTTGGATTGCCCCGCTCTTGAACAGCCGGCATCTTGGCCGGCATTATACCAAGTTGTGACAGATAGTATTTTTTCCGCCCGACGAAAACCCCTTTATGTCCGGGGCTTAAATCCCAAATCCAAAATCTAAAATCCATGCATTGGCATTCCTCCCTCAAAGCCGGCACTGCCGGCACACCTGACTTGCCGCCCGGTGCACCAGAGAATGCCGGTAAACCAGAGACTTCAAATCATCCGCATAACCCCCACCAATTACACAAGCAACCGGATAGCCCCCCGCAACACAGGTACTCAAAACCTGCATCTCCCGGCGAAAAATGCCGGTGTCTGTCATTGCCAACTTCCCCAACCGATCGCCGGCATGCGTGTCAACCCCCGCATCATAAAACACCAAATCAGGCTTGACATCTGACAGCAAATCTGGTAAATACTTATCCAGAGTTTGCAAATACTCATCATCCTCCATCCCCACCGGCAGCGGCACATCTAAATCGCTCTTTTGCTTCGTTCCCGGAAAATTCACCTCGCAGTGCATCGAAAACGTAAACACCGTAAGGTCATCCTGAAAAATCACAGCCGTCCCGTCTCCCTGATGCACGTCTAAATCCACAATCAAAACCTTGCGCACAAGCCCCAGCTGTTGCAGCACGCGGGCAGCAATCGCCATATCATTGAAAATGCAAAAACCCGACCCAAAATTGGGAAACGCATGATGAGTGCCGCCGGCAGTATTGCAAGCCAGCCCGTAAGTCAGTGCCAGCCGCGCCGTCAGAATCGTACCCCCCACCGCCACACAAGTGCGATTCGCCAAAGCCGCACTCCACGGCAACCCAATCCGCCGCTGCGCTTTCGCATCTAAAGTGCCCTCACAATAAGCCTGAACATAATCAGGCGCGTGCACCAACTCAATCCAATCTTGCGGCGGGCGCACCGGATTGCAAATTTGCGTGCGGTGCGCCACTCCATCCGCCAAAAGCATCTCGTACAGCCAGCTAAACTTCTCCATCGGAAACCGGTGCCCCTCTGGCAGCGGCGCAACGTAATCCGGATGATAAACTATCGGCAAATCCATTGGGGTTCTTTTAGCTATCATTCATCTAGCAGCAGGAAAACAAGCTAGGGCAAATCTCCCTATCCCCCTTCCTCTCGTATTTGGGCTATTATATTAGCAGGTTAACAGCTAGATCACAAGCTGGTGGCCCCACCGCCCTGGCGCGGTTCAAGCAAACTGGAAACCGCAATTGGAGCTAGATCATGCAACTC
>CAZJNL010001131.1:0-2280 GCA_964546515.1 uncultured Oscillatoria sp. | reverse complement strand
AGTAGTCATATTGGTTAGGACATTAATGGCATGGCGCATGGGGCATGGCGCATGGCCCCAGAAATGGGGAAGACTCACAGCAATGCCCAATGCGATGATGCCCAATGCCCCTGTTGGTGTTGCTGTTTCAGCCAAGCCGGAACTTGCTAAAATAGAGGGTGGGGCATATTATAAATTTACAAATTTGGCACCCCTCCCCGCTGTCGCAGCGTTCACCGGCAGTCAGGTTTTGCCTACTGTTTTTTGCCGAGGCTTTTAAACTGTTTCTCCACCGCACTCACTAGGGTTTCTCGCGGCAATAACCGGGGCAAATTCACTATCACTTGATTCGCCAAACCGCCGGTGACGACGGTGGGCTGGTCTTTTTCCAAAGCTTGCAGGGCTTCGATCGCTACTTCTTCTGAAGAAGCGTAGCGCCCGACTGAGGCACCGGCTGCCGATTGCGGAAACTCTGCGCTTTTGAAAAAGTTCGTCTCGGTAGGTCCTGGGCAAACAGCGAGAACGCGGACGCCACAGGAGCGATTCTCCGCCCACAGCGCTTCGCTGAAACTGAGCACAAAGGCTTTGCTTGCTGCGTAAACTGACAGGTAAGGCAGGGGTTGAAACGCTGCAGTGGAGGCGACATTGATGATGGCTCCAGACCGGCGCTGCTGCATTTGTGGCAAAAATAAATGGGTTAACTCCACTAATGCTACAATATTCAGCTGAATCATTTCTACCTGCCGGTTAAGCTGCCGGTCTGCAAAGGCACCGCAGTCTCCAAAGCCGGCATTGTTAACTAGCAGGTCTACCGTGAGTCCTTTTTCGGCTACCGCTTCAAACACAGCTTTTGCTGCTGCCGGTTGGCTGAGGTCTTGGACTAAAACCTCTACTTGAATCTTAAATTTCTCTGCTAGCTGCTGGGCGAGCTGCTGGAGTTTGGCAGCGGAGCGAGCCACCAAAATTAAATTCATCTGGCGCTTGGCTAATTCCCAGGCGAAGGCTTCTCCGATACCAGAGGATGCGCCGGTTATTAAAGCGGTTTGCATTGGATTTCTTATTACAGGGGGGAGGTACGGGCGGAAGGTACGGGCGGGAGGTACAGGCGGGAGGTACAGGCGGGAGGTACAGGCGGGAGGTACAGGCGAGACGCCTGTACTACGGGAGGTACAGGCGAGACGCCTGTACTGCGGGCCTGGAATTTTAATAAATCTTAACCCAAGTTGCTACCTAGCAGTACGAGCGTGGAGATCCCCCCCTAGCCCCCCCTTCAAAAGGGGGGGGCATTCTCAAAGCCCCCCTTTTTAAGGGGGGTTTGGGGGGATCTGGATGCTTAGACTTGTAAGTAGCAACTTGGGTTAAATCTTAACACAAGTGCTGCCGGTGCTGTCACCGGGGGATATAACCGGCAGTTTGCAAGTGCAGCCAGACTTTAGCCAGACTTTCTTCCTCGCTCTCTGCATCGGTGTGACACTCCACATCGGGGTTGAGCGGCGGTTCATAGGGGTCATCAATGCCGGTGAAGTGCTTGATTTCTCCAGCCCGCGCTTTTTTGTAAAGCCCTTTCACATCCCGCCGCTCGCACACTTCCAGGGGCGCATTGACGTACACCTCCACAAAGTCGCCAATTCGTTTTTTCACCTCGTCGCGAATCTCGCGGTAGGGCGAGATAGCCGAAACCAATACAATCACCCCGTTCCTGGTCAAAAGATGGGCTACGAAGCCGATTCGCCGGATATTTTCGTCCCGGTCTTCTTTACTAAAGCCCAATCCCTTGGTGAGGTTTTGGCGCACAACGTCACCGTCAAGAACCTTTACGCGATAACCGTGCCATCGCAGCTTTTCCTCCACCCTCTGGTTAATTGTGGTCTTGCCGGCACCGCTCAGACCTGTAAACCACACCGTCACGCCGCGCTGTTGCATTTCCACTGAACTCTCGACATTTTGCGATAGACTTCAGTTTTATTTTGCATCCAACCGGCATTCCATGACCAACCTATAAGTCCCGCTCCCGTAGTCGGGAATCCCTCTTCTCAGCGCTAATCCGTTCGCACAGTTTCTTTTGTCCGCTGGCGGAGCGGGCTAGAAACGCTAATTTATTCACAATTTATCCTTATTACTGAATCCTGAGGCTCGATTTAAAAATTAACTTATCCAACGGATAGGCGGTCGGGTTACCTCTCAGGCGTCCTGGGGAAAAAGAAAATTTGGGGTGGGCAAATGTTTGGGGAGGTTTGATAAGATAGGCAAAGTGGCTAGTTATAAATCTGGAGAGTTCGATCCCCCCAACCCCCCTTAAAA
>CAZJNL010001130.1:0-2282 GCA_964546515.1 uncultured Oscillatoria sp. | reverse complement strand
CTATCGTCCTTTTCCCGATAGCGTTTCTAACCGGAGCGCTGGCCTGCGATCTGGGCTACTGGCTGACAAAAGATCCCTTCTGGGCGAGAGGCTCGGTTTGGCTAATTGGCGTTGGCTTGCTCACTGGCGTCTTGGCCGCCACCACCGGCTTTATGGACTTCCTGAAAATTAAAAGAGTTCGGGACCGCAGCGCTGGCTGGCTCCACATGGCCTGCAATGTGCTGGTTATGGTGCTGAGTCTGATCAACTTCCTAATGCGACTGGGAGATCCAGCCACGGCAATATTGCCTTGGGGTTTGACGATTTCTGCGATCGTCGGGGCGCTGCTGGGTATTACCGGCTGGCTTGGGGGAGAACTGACTTTCCGGCACAAAATTGGCGTGATTGGTCCGAGTGGCGACAGCCAATACCAATCGGGTTGAAAAGTTAGGGGTGAGGAATCACCCACAGGAGTTGCGGATTTCCGCATGTAACCGCCGTCCTGAAGGTGCGTCAAGGGAAATGAAGGGCTACAGATATCCCTTCTGGGGTTGGGTGCAAAGGCAAAAAAAGCTTCTTACTTTTTGCCTTTTCGCCGGGAGTTACTTTGGCCCTAATACCAATTTTATTAGGCGGTCGAACAGTTGAACTCCCCCCAGCCCCTTTTAAACGGGTGGTTCCCGAAACATCTGTCGCACAATTCAATACAATAGGGAGAATTCATCCGCCATCAAAAATCATTGCTAACCAATTTTGAATCCGGAGGTAGATATTAAGTTTTCCGAGGTTGAATAAAAATGCTTGTTTAGTGGCAGCTATTTGTGGGATCTTGCTTATGGCAATTCCAGCCATTCCTATGGCCGGTTTGGCCCAGCTGAATCATCCTCAGACGCAGCCGCTGACCAGAACAATACCGCTGCCAGAGCAGCAAAACCCCCCTCTGGCCCGCATCGAGCCGGTGGCCGGTGAGCTGAATATCAAACTGATGAATGACACTGGCGATCCGATTACCTATCAGGTGATTGGGGATACTAAACCGCGCACTCTGCCAAGGTACTCTCAGGTGACGCTGCTCAACCTAAAAACGCCGGGAACCGTCACCTTCCAGCGTCCGAATGGGGGACTGCTACAGGCTCAGCCACATGCTGTGCGCCCCGGTGTTTTACAGGTGACGTTCAATGAAACGACGGATTTAGGTGTTGACAAAACCTGTTGAGAAAACGGTCGCTTTATTTGTGGAGAAATATCTCATTTATCACGCCGTCATTCATTATTTATGTCGGGGCCTTGCTGCTTTATAGGAGATGCCATTCACGAGGAGCTGCCTCTTGATTGGCGTTGAATAATTTCGGAATCAGAAGTAGGGTGCGTTCCCCCAAGGGGGAACGCTACAAGCTTCTCTACTCGAAATTTTTTTCAGGACAGGCGAGACGCCTGTTCTACGCCGGGACGCAGAAGTTATTAACGCTACAGGCGGAAGGCATTCAGTTGCTCTAGATGTTGCGTTTTTTTCCTCAGTCGCACCGGCAGGCTTTCCGCACACCAGCTCGCACAGCCATTCGCCTGTCCCAGTCCGGTCGCTTCCATAATTTATGTCACATTTTTGGCTCCCGACTTGAGACTGCACAAAACTTGCAGCCGGCTCACTTCGGACAGAACTTTGAAGTAGTCAGCAATTGCAGCAAGGGCTTGCGGAGACGGCTCTAGCACAGGGAAACGTTAACTTTTATTAATTAATAATACTCTCTGACCAGAACAGCATATACTTAATAAAAGTCAGCCCAAAAAGAGGGTGCGCCGCCTTTCCTGGCGGCGGGGGGTTCAAGGCGGTAGGTGCCGGCGCTTCCCTCGCTTCGAGCTGGGGCGACGTGCCGGTGCGACTTGGCGCTGATTTACGTCCACTGACGCGAAAGGATCAATAATGGAAAACGTCAAGAAGATTAACGAGCAGCTAACCGTAGCGGGACAAGTGACGCCAGAGCAGTTGCAGCAAGCAGCTGAAGAAGGCTACAAGTCTGTACTGAACCTCCGCTCGCCTGATGAGGAGGGATTTCTCAGCGACGAGCAACAGCTTGCTGTTGCCCTTGGCTTTCACTATGTCAACATTCCAGTCAAGCCAAGCGAAATTAATGATGAACTGACAGGCATTATTTTGCAGCAAATTGATGAACTCCCGAAACCGGCTCTCATCCATTGCGCCAGTGGCATGCGTGCCGGTGCTATGGCATTTATGAATGTGGCAACCCGCCAGGGAATGACGCCAGAGCAAGCAGAAGCCGAAGCCCAAAGAACAGCCTTAGACA
>CAZJNL010001129.1:0-2286 GCA_964546515.1 uncultured Oscillatoria sp. | reverse complement strand
GTTGTTTCTTCCCTGGGGAGTTTTGACGCCGCCGTCACCGCCCTCTCGCAAATAGATCGCAAGTCCGCATCGCTGTGTTTCTATTACGAACGGTTTGCCAGAGAGCACTCTTGCATCCTCGGACCGATGGTTTGGAATACTGCCAAAGTTTTGCCGGCTGAGCGGTTCCCGGGCATTCTGCTCAGCGCCCTGTTTGGATACACCGACAAGCTCTATTTCGTGCAAGCAATCGGTTATGGCATTTTCTCAATCACCATCGGAGGCATTTATTTCCAAAGTCTAGCCGGTCGGGCACTCTTTCCAGTCAGAAATCCCCAGCAAGCGGTTGCGCCGGTAACTGCCCAGGCGGATTATACCGCAAAAACCACCGGCAAAACCAAAGCTTCACCTCATTCTAAATCCGACTGAATGCTTTTTTACAATTCCGACTGTATTCTTGGGAATTGACATAAGGGCGACTGCCCCAGGCACTGGTTCGCAGCCAGCCCAGATCGCGATCGTGACTTCGAGAGGAGGGCTGAATGCGAACCTGCGCCCACCTCCAACTGCCGGCATATAAAATGATTATTGAAACGGATTATTGGCCCCGGAGGTGGGGGGCTTTTCCCTTGTACCCATTTCCCCTATAATAAAGGGTAATCTGCCGAAAAGAAAGACAAAAAATAATGAGAGATCTGGACGTCCAAAAAACCACCGACCTGCTGAACGCCATCATGGAATTTGAACTGGCAGGGGTGGTGCGCTACACCCACTATTCCCTGATGGTGACAGGGCCAAACCGCATTCCCATCGTCAACTTTTTTAAAGCTCAGGCGAGTGAGTCCTTGCTCCACGCCCAGCAAGTGGGAGAAATCATCACCGGCTTAGAAGGGCATCCCAGCCTGAAGATTTCTCCCATTGAGGAAACCGACAAACATACGGTGCAGGACATTTTGCAGGAAAGCCTCAACCACGAGAAAAAAGCGCTAGAGCTTTATAAACAATTACTCGACATTGTGGAAGATGCCAGCATTTATCTGGAAGAATTCGCCCGCACCCAGATTGGCCAGGAAGAAATGCACAACCTAGAAATCAAAAAGATGTTGCGCGATTTCAAGTAGCGCCGGCTGGCTGGATGGCGTCACACCCTGTCCGGTAGCAATGCTCTTGTAGAGACGCGATTTATCGCGTCTCTAGAATCGCTTGGCAATAAAGAGGCCACCGGACTTTAATATCAATTGTTAGCGGTAAATTCTTAGTGCATAATTGGGAATGAGTGCCACAAATGGCCGATGACCGATAACTGCTGACCGCTAACTATGGATATTACTGCTGCCCTGCCTACTTTTGCGATCGCTCTGCGCGAAGGCGTAGAAGCCGCCCTGGTTGTGGGAATTGTCCTGGCTTGCCTGAAAAAAGCCCAGCAGAGCCAGCTCAACCCCTGGGTGTATGCGGGCGTTTTGGTTGGGATTTTTGCCAGCGCCCTGGTTGGCGTACTGCTGGCTGGTGCGCTGCAAGCTGTAGAAACCTCCAACCAGCCCTACGCGCCGGTGTTTAAGCCACTGCTGCAAGGCGTCTTCAGCGTCGTGGCGATTGCCATGCTCAGCTGGATGCTGGTTTGGATGAGCCAGCAGGCAAAAACCCTGAAAGCAGAAATCGAGGGTGCCGTAAGTGTGGCTCTGAAACAGGACACCGGCAGTGCCGGTTGGGGCGTATTTGCCTTAATTTTCATCGCCGTTTTGCGAGAAGGCTTTGAAACCGTCCTGTTCATTGTAGCCAAATTCCAGCAAGGCTTTACGCCCGCCTTGGGCGCTCTTGCCGGTTTAGCCGGTGCGGCGCTTTTTGGCGTGCTGCTGTTCCAGTGGGGCGTCAAAATCAACATCCGCCTGTTTTTCCAAATCATGGGAGTTTTTCTCCTCCTGATTGTTTCTGGCTTAGTAATTGCAGCCCTGAAAAATTTTGACGCCGCCCTTGGCACCCTCGCCCAGCTAAACCCCGAGTATGCCGCCTTCTGTTTCTCCAAAAACACCTCCTGCATCCTCGGACCAATGGTTTGGGATGCCACCGGCACCCTCCCCGACAGCCGGTTTCCTGGCGTTGTTCTCAAAGCCCTATTTGGCTACCGAGCCAAGCTTTATCTGGCTCAAGCCGCCGGCTATCTGTTGTTTTTAGTCACCCTCGGCTGGTTTTATTTCCAAAGCCTCGGCTTTCGGGCGACTGGCGCTCAGCCCAACCCGCAAACCAGGGGTTAGGGAATTTTGAACCGCAGATGAACGCAGATAAACGCAGATGTTTTTACGCCTCTAG
>CAZJNL010001128.1:0-2288 GCA_964546515.1 uncultured Oscillatoria sp. | reverse complement strand
CATACCGCAGAATTGCTGGCGGTTCATCGCGCAAAGTTTGTTGCTGTAATCCTTAATCTGCTTGGCTAAATACTCGCCAATCGCCTTTTCTTTCTTGCCTTCTTTATTTTTGACGCCCTCCGCAACAACAACTAAGGCAAATTTGCGCTTTTCGTGACGGAATGAGGCAATTTTCTCACAAATTTGCTCAACTACATCATCATTCAGGGTGGGTGTCAGTTCGGGAATCAAAATGATATCCGCCCCACCGGCAATCCCGGCGTGAAGAGCCAAGTGACCGGCATCCCGCCCCATCACCTCAACCACCATGACGCGCTCGTGAGACGCTGCTGTAAAGGTGAGGTCGTAAAGCGCTTCTGTAACCGTGGACACCGCCGTGTCGAATCCGACTGACCGCTCTGTAAACGGAACGTCGTTATCGATGGTTTTCGGTATTCCGATCAGGTTCCAGTTTCCTTTCTGTGCTAAATTGTAGATAATATCTAAGCTCCCGTCTCCCCCAATGGCAATCAACCCATCTAGCTGCAATAGCTGGTAGCCCTTAATAATCTCGTCAGCGAATTTTTCCGTGTCTCCTTTACTGAGAGATCCCAGAACGCTACCGCTGAGGAATTGCAAAACATCTAGCCCCTGAAGCAATCCTGGTATATTATAGCCGTGTTCTTTTAATTTCAGGTCTTCTGGCTTGGTGTTGGCTCTGGCTACTTCTATTAAGCCATCAGTTCCGTAGGGGATACCGTACACCTCCCAGCCTTTGCGCGTGGAACATTTGACGACTGAGCGGATCACGGCGTTTAAACCCGGACAGTCCCCCCCACTGGTGAGGACACCGATTCGTTTTGGCCTGCTCATAACTTCCTCTTCCTAAACTGGCTGAGTTTATAATCTAGGTTTAACCTTATTTCTGCAAGTCGTCTAGGTGCCGGTGATACAACCCCCCAAAATTTAAGTTAATCTTAACATTTCATTTTCTGTTCTTTGGGTGGCTCAGAAACCTGGTTTCTCAAGCCACCTTTCGGGTAAGATGCCAAGGGGATTCCAGAAACCCGGTTTCTGGGCTTCTGGGCTAAAAAACAGGGTTTCTCAAGCCACCTTTCGGGTAAGATGCCAAGGGGATTCCAGAAACCCGGTTTCTGGACTTCTACACCGGCAGAAAATCTGGTTTGAAGCTTTCAATGGCTTTTACATACTGAGCTCGCTCGAAAGCCGAGGGTTCCGCACAGTTAATCTGCGACAGCGAACCTTGCAGCTGCTTCACAGAAGAATACTCGTTTTCGCGCATCCAATCAATCATCTCCAGCTCCATGACGCGCAAGTAATCGATGCCGTGGCGCAGCAGCGCCGAGCAAACTTGCGTAACTTTCGCCCCAACCATCAGCATTTTCAGGGCGTCTTTTCCTTTGCCCACACCGCTTGTAGACGCCAAATCCGCTTGAATCCGGCCATACAAAATCGCAATCCAGCGCATGGGCAGGCGCATGGCTTCCGGCGAGCTTAACGACGCTTCTGGCTTGACTTCCAACTCCTCTAATGAGATGTTTGGCGCTTGAAACCGATTAAACAATACTAACCCATTAGCACCGGCATTGTCAAGCAGTTTCGCCATATTCGCCAGACTGGAAAAGTACGGACTGAGCTTCACGGCGAGAGGAATCGTTATCTCTTGCCGCACCTCGTGAACAATACCCAGATACTCCTCCTCAACCTCAGTTGCTGTCATGTTGAGATCCGTCGGCACCCAGTAAATATTCAACTCAATCGCATCCGCACCAGCTTCCTGCATCAGGCGGGCGTACTCCGTCCAGCCGCCGCGCGAGTACCCGTTCAAACTGGCAATAATCGGAATGCTGACAGACTCTTTCGCCTTGCTAATGTGTTCTAGATAAAGCTCCGGGCCGGTGTGAAAAACTTCCGGCTCAGGAAAATAAGTAAGAGCTTCAGCAAAGCTTTCCGTTCCGTACTGCAAATGATGGTGCAGCTCAAACTTTTCGCGAAGCAGCTGCTCCTCAAACAGCGAGTGCAGCACCACCGCACCGGCACCCGCATCCTCCATTCTTTTTACGCTGTCAATATCTTCTGTGAGTGGCTGCGCTGCCGAAGGGACGAGCGGCGAGCGCAACTGCAATCCCATATAAGTCGTACTCAAATCCATTTACTCTTGTCTCCTGATATTAATCAGCTGGAAATTCTTGTAGGACAGGCGTCTCGCCTGTCCTTAAAGGCGGGTGGGACGCCTTGAAGGCAGGCGGGACGCCTGCCCTACGGATTGTGCCGGGGTTGCTCAAAGA
>CAZJNL010001127.1:0-2289 GCA_964546515.1 uncultured Oscillatoria sp. | reverse complement strand
TCATGTCCGGTTCTGAAGACGGGCGGCTCCCGTAAGGGAGTCGTCTAGTTCAACAGCATCAGCGAGAGTTGCGTCGCGACGCCGCACGGTCTTTTTTCGAGTCGCTGGACAAGTTGCAGGACAATTTGCAAATAGGCGACCGGCAGCAGGCATTATCTCAGGGCCAGTTTCAGCTGGGCAGTCCGGGCAAACCTGAGAGAGCAACACCGGCGCGGTTTGATATTGCGGATTTGGAACAAGCTGCAGCTGACATTGAGCAATTTTTCCAGGAGCAATCGGGGATCGACAGAACCTAAGGACTGAAACGAGCTTGGCGCTGAGCTTCGTAGAGGATCGCCGCTGCAGCAATCGCCACATTCAAAGATTCCACACCGGCACTGAGGGGAATTCGCACTTGCCGGTCGGCTAGCGCTAGCAAATCAGCGGACAGACCGGCACCTTCGTTGCCCAGCAAAATCAGAGTCGGCTGGCGGTAGTCCACCTCCCAGTAGGTGGGCGCGGCGCTGCCACTGGTGGCCACAACTTGGACGCCCTGCTGCTGGCAGCGGCGCACCTCAGCGTTCAAATCCGGACTCACCGCCACCGGCAGCCGAAACCACGCTCCTGCTGACGCCCGCAGCACTTTTGGGCCATGCAGATCGGCGCTGTCAGCGCTGACCAACAAGCTGCTCGCGCCGGCGGCGGCGGCTGTGCGGATGATAGTGCCCAGGTTGCCCGGGTCTTGCACCGTTTCTAAGGCCAGTCCCAGACCCCTTTCCGGCAGCTTAAACTCGGGTTCTCGCCGTGACGCCGTTGCTACCACTCCGTCCGGGTGAACCGTGGTGGCCATTGCTTCTAAGACCTCAGGGCTAACCAGTTCCCACCGGCGAGCTTGCTGTTGCGCCAGCTCCCACAGCTGCCGGTGGGTGTCCTGCCACTTAGGCGTGCAGCAAACCGTTTCCAGCGGATAATTCACCGCACAAGCTTCTTGGAGCAGGTGCGTCCCTTCTAAGAGAAACAGCTGTTGCTCCCGCCGCCCTTTGGAGGCGTGCAACTTGCGGAAAAGCTTTACCAGAGGATTCTGAAGGCTGGTCAGCATAGAAGTGCCCGGTTCTGCAGTTTGAGTGCTGGGTGGGAAAAAACCACCCGCACTTCACACAGTGAGGGCGGGCACAATTGGCCCGCCCCACACACTCTGGCTTGATGCGGAACCCGGGACTTGAACCCGGAAGTCCTTGCGAACACTAGAACCTGAATCTAGCGCGTCTGCCAATTCCGCCAGTTCCGCGTCAGTGGTGTTAACCACCTCACAATTTCTTATGATGCAGCAGGAAATTGTATTTGTCAACCCCCTGCGCAAAAAATTTTTTTGAGAGGGGGGGAAGGTCAGGGACTGCCAACTTTTTGGGGCTGACCCCTGGACATCTGGCATCTTTCCGGTAAAATCGGAACCAATCGTGGAATTACAAGTTATTAATCGATTCCGGAGGGTACAGCTATTACTTCCTCTCTCAGTTTGACAGATAATCACGCTTCTCCCCAAGAGCCAGACAAGTCAGTCCTGCAAATTTGGGGCCGGCATCCCCTGCAAGGCCATGTCCGGATTAGCGGGGCTAAGAACACTGCCTTGGTGGTGATGGCCGGCGCTTTGCTGTGCCCCGAGGACTGCCGTCTGCGCAATGTTCCCGATCTGGCAGACGTGGCTCGCATGGCCGAAATTCTCTCGGCCCTGGGAGTGAAGTTAGAGCGGCATGGGGACATTATGGACATCAATGCTGCTGACATCGGCCAGTCACAAGCCCCCTACGATTTGGTGAGCCAGCTGCGGGCCAGTTTCTTCGCTATCGGGCCGATTCTGGCGCGGCTGGGGGTGGCCAGCATACCGCTGCCGGGCGGGTGCGCTATCGGCGCAAGACCTGTTGAGCTCCACGTCCGGGGCTTGCAGGCGATGGGAGCTGATGTCCAAATAGAACACGGGATGGTGAATGCCTGCGTCAGCGGGCCTTCGCGGCGGTTGCGGGGGGCCAAAATTTACCTGGACTACCCCAGCGTCGGGGCGACTGAAACTTTAATGATGGCGGCTACGCTGGCAGAGGGAGAAACGATCCTGGAAAATGCCGCTCAAGAACCTGAAGTGGCGGATCTGGCCAATTTCTGCCGGTCGATGGGGGCGTCAATTCGCGGTGCCGGCACTGGGACGATTGCGATTTCTGGGGTGCGGAGCTTGCACTCGACTGATTACAGTATTATTCCTGACCGGATAGAAGCGGGGACATTTTTGGTGGCGGGGGCGATTACCCGTTCGGAAAT
>CAZJNL010001126.1:0-2289 GCA_964546515.1 uncultured Oscillatoria sp. | reverse complement strand
TCACCCTGGCTATTCTCAAACAGCTGCTTCTTGAAGAAGAATTCCGCACCCGCACTGATATTGGCATCACCCTGCAAGCGTACCTGCGCGACACCGAGCGCGATTTGCGAGACTTAGTTGAATGGGCAAAACAGCGCGGCAATCCCGTCACCGTGCGCCTCGTGAAAGGTGCCTACTGGGATCAGGAAACCATCAAATCAGCCCAAAAAGATTGGCCCCAACCCGTCTTCAATGAAAAACAAGCAACGGATGCCAATTATGAAAAATTAACCCAGATTTTGCTGGAAAATCACGAGTATCTCTACGCCGCAATTGCCAGTCACAACGTGCGTTCGCAAGCGCGGGCGATTGCTATTGCCGAAACCCTGAAAATCCCCCGCCGCCGCTTCGAGATGCAAGTCCTCTACGGCATGGGCGACAAACTGGCAAAAGCATTAGTCGATATGGGCTATCGGGTGCGCGTCTACTCCCCCTATGGAGATTTGCTCCCCGGAATGGCTTACCTGATTCGCCGCTTGCTGGAAAATACGGCAAACAGTTCTTTCTTGCGGCAAAATATGGAAGACCGCCCGATAGAAGAACTGCTAGCGCCGCCAGACGCCACCGGCAAAGAGGCAGTTTATCAAGCCAAGCGAGCCTTCCCCAACGCCGCTGATACCGACTACGCCAGTGAGCAACTGCGGGATAAGGGACAGCAAGCTATTCAATCTGTCCGCCAGCAACTGGGCAAAACTTATCTGCCCCTGATTAACGGCGAGTACCAGAATGTAGCACAAACTGTTGATTCTGTCAACCCCTCCAATCCCAGCGAGACGATTGGCAAAATCGGGCTGATGTCTGAAGAACAGGCAAAACAAGCGATAAAAGCGGCAAAAGAGGCTTTCAAAAGCTGGCGCAGCACGCCGGTGCTGCAGCGTGCGGGGGTGCTGCGCAAAGCAGGGGAATTAATGGAGATGCGCCGGCACGAACTGACGGCGTGGATGGTGCTGGAAACCGGCAAGCCAGTGCGGGAAGGCGATGCGGAAGTTTCCGAGGCGATTGATTTCTGCCGGTATTACGCTGACGAGATGGAACGGCTGGAACAGGGGTATAATTACGATATTGCCGGTGAAACTAACCGCTACAATTACCAGCCGCGAGGGATTTCTTTGGTGATTTCGCCTTGGAATTTCCCCCTGGCGATTCCCACCGGCATGACGGTTGCGTCTCTGGTTGCCGGTAACTGCACCCTGCTCAAACCGGCGGAAGTTTCCTCGGTGATTGCTGCGAAACTGGCAGAAATCTTGCTGGAAGCTGGCATCCCCCGTGGGGTATTCCAGTACGTTCCGTGCAAAGGCTCAACCGTGGGCGCTTACATGGTGAAGCATCCGGATGTCCACATGATTGCGTTCACCGGCTCTCAGGAAGTCGGCTGCCGCATTTACGCCGACGCGGCAATTTTGCAACCCGGGCAGAAGCACCTGAAACGGGTGATTGCGGAGATGGGCGGCAAGAATGCCATTATTGTAGACGAGTCGGCTGACCTCGACCAAGCGGTTGCCGGTGTGGTGTATTCGGCTTTTGGCTACAGCGGGCAAAAGTGTTCGGCGTGCTCGCGGGCGATTGTGCTAGAGCCGGTTTATGATGCTTTTGTGAGCCGGTTGGTGGAAGCGACGCGCTCGCTAAATGTGGGGCCGGCGGAAGCGCCGGGCACCCGCGTGGGGCCGGTGATTGACGCGGCGGCGCGAGATCGCATCCGGGAATATATTGAGAAGGGAAAGACGGAAGCGGATGTGGCGCTGGAGATGCCGGCACCGGATACGGGATATTTTATTGGGCCGGTGATTTTTGCCAATGTGCCGCCAACGGCGAAGATTGCCCAAGAGGAGATTTTCGGGCCGGTGCTGTCTGTGATGCGGGCGAAAACCTTCGACGAAGCGCTGGAACTGGCGAATGGAACTAACTACGCCCTCACCGGCGGACTGTATTCCCGGACGCCTTCTCATATTGAGCGGGCGCAAGCTGAGTTTGAAGTGGGGAATTTGTATATCAACCGGGGGATTACCGGCGCGATTGTGTCGCGGCAAGCTTTCGGGGGGTTCAAGCTTTCTGGGGTTGGCTCGAAGGCCGGTGGCCCAGATTACCTGCTGCAATTCCTCGAACCCCGCACGGTGACGGAGAATATCCAGCGGCAAGGTTTTGCCCCGATTGAGGGAGTGGATTAGGGGTGTTTGGGGTGCCGGTTTTGTAGAACGCCGAATCGCGTCTGTTAATCGCGTCTTTCTGGGCAGCCGCTCTTGTAGAACGCCG
>CAZJNL010001125.1:0-2296 GCA_964546515.1 uncultured Oscillatoria sp. | reverse complement strand
ACCGGAACCCCACACCGGCACCCCACAACCCCATCCCACAATGACAATGTAGGGGCGGGTTCTACCGAAATCTCTGCCACACAGCGACGGATAGAAATAAACCCGCCCCCGCCACACCCGCACCCCACAATAACCAACCGACTCTACGGCATCCGCCAAACCTTAATATAAGTGTCCCAACTGCCACTTACTAAAGTCTTGCCATCGGGGCTGATAGCGAGAGAATTAACATAGTTGATATGCCCGGTGAGGCTATTTTGCAGGGTGACGGTGTCCAGATTCCAAATCTGGATGATTTTGTCAAAACTGCCACTGACTAATGTCTTGCCATCGGGGCTGATGGCGAGAGAAGCAACCGAGTCGGTATGCCCGATGAGGGTTTTTTGCCGGGTGCCGGTGTCCAGATTCCAAATCTTGATGGTTTTGTCCTTACTGCCACTGACTAATCTCTTGCCATCGGGGCTGATGGCGACATACCAAACCCAGTCGGTATGCCCGGTGAGGGTTTTTTGCAGGGTGCCGGTGTTCAGATTCCAAATCTTGATGGTATTGTCATCACTGCCACTGACTAAAGTCTTGCCAATCTCCTTCGGAGACGCTTCGCTAACGGGGCTGATGGCGACAGAAATAACCGAGTTGGTATGCCCGGTGAGGGTTTTTTGCAGGGTGCCGGTGTCCAGATTCCAAATCTTGATGGTTGTGTCACGACTACCACTGACTAATCTCTTGCCATCGGGGCTTATGGCGACAGAAAAAACCGCGTCGGTATGCCCGGTGAGGGTATTTTGCAGGGTGCCGGTGTCCAGATTCCAAATCTTGATGGTATTGTCACCACTGCCACTGACTAATCTCTTGCCATCGGGGCTGATGGCGACAGAATAAACCGCGTCGGTATGCCCGGTGAGGGTATTTTGCAGGGTGCCGGTGCCCAGATTCCAAATCTTGATGGTACTGTCACCACTGCCACTGACTAAAGTCTTACCATCGGGGCTGATGGCGAGAGAATTAATCGCCCCACTATGCCCGGTGAGGGTGTTTTTTGAAAACCCTGAACTGGAACTCATAACTCTTGGATTTTGCGTAAAAAGTCCATAGAAAAATGGCTTATATATTTGGGCCATTACGACTCCCAACAGCAGGCTCAAACCTGGAGCAGAAACTGTATTTTTAGCCTGCTTATAAACTGCCTTATGCGGCGATTGCGGCGGCGATTGCGTTTGGGAAAGCCGTTGCGGTTTTTGCTGTAAATACCTCAATACCTCAGCAGTAGATTTATAGCGCTCCAGGATGTCTTTTTTCAGCATCTTGTCGAGAATCACCTGAAGTTCATAACTGATGGGCTGCCGCAAATGCTGCCGCCAATTCCCCACCCACTCATAGCCGTGATTTAGAAACAGAGAATCTGGCTCGGCTTGAGTGAGCAGATGAAAGCAAGTCACGCCCAAACTAAATAAATCGCTGGCGGGATACGCCTCACCGCCTTGCATTTGTTCAAAAGGCGCATATCCAAACGTACCAATTTGCGTTCCCTTCGCCGATAGGGTTTTCCCTAACGGTTTCGACGCGCCGAAATCAATCAGCACGAATTGACTTTGCCCCTTTCTTCTTTGAGGGGAGAGGGGCGTCTGGTTCGGGTGCGGGGGGCGGCGTATAATATTCTGCGGTTTGATATCTCGGTGAATGATATCGCGCTCGTGGATAAACTGCAACACCGGCAGCAATTGCAGCAACAAATCTCGCACCTGACTCTCACTCCACACCCCCTGCTGCAACTTCTCCAAAGTCTGCCCCTCAATAAACTGCTGCACGAGATACAGGTGCCCGTCTTGCTCAAAATAAGCGTATAATGTAGGAATCTGCGGGTGTTCTCCCAGCTGTTGCAGCCGCCGTGCCTCTTGCTGAAATAACTCCGTTGCCTTCCGCAGGGCGGCGGTGCCTTGCGTTTTTGGCGCTAGCTGCTTTATAACGCAGCGCTCATTGAGTTTATCTATATCTTCTGCTAGATAGGTTCTGCCAAACCCCCCCTCATTTGAAAGCAGCTGGATGGGGCGATAGTGAGTTCTCAGCAGCACCAGTGGCGTGCCGCAATTCTGGCATAATTTTGTCCCGTCGGGGTTGTGGGGATTCTGGCAATCCGGGTTCAGGCAGCAGTGCATAATCAGGCATAAGGGCAGATGTTGCTTTCTATCGTAAGTGATGAGTGGTAAAGCCGGTACTGCCGGTGGGGTTAAAGCCCAACTGCGAACCTTTGGGCTTTAGCCCAACTACGAACCTTTGGGCTTTAGCCCAACTACGA
>CAZJNL010001124.1:0-2297 GCA_964546515.1 uncultured Oscillatoria sp. | reverse complement strand
CCCGAAACGCCCATTGCTGTATTGTACCCAAAGTTCATCAAGAATGCGCAGGTCTGGGCAGGGAAAAGTTTCGATGTCTTTGATTTCCAGCCACCCTTCTTTTTCCCTACCGGCAGCCTTCAGCATCACAACCCTTGTCTCCTCATCCGCTTCTTTCCACTTCCCCGCCGCCAGCAAATCCCGCAATTTGCTGTAATCTGCGCCGACGGCTGAAACCAGCTGTACCGGGGGAGGGCTTGCAACTGCCGGCATCCGCTGTATGCTGGGAGGATTTGGGACTGTGGGTGCAATATTACTAGATCCGACAGGAGTAGCAGGGAGTAACCTCAACCAATCCCGCACCGACTGCGGGCGATATTTAGCTTCTAGCGCCATCCCCTTCATAATGGCCTGATTCACACCGGCACTGATGCTGGAATTAATCTCTTTGGGGGCTTTGAAGCGAGCTTTAAGCGCTCTTTCAGGGGCGGAAGTTGGCACGGTTTTAGTCAGCAGATAGTACAGCGTTGCCGCTAGCGCGTAGACAGGGAGCATCCCATTTTTGCAAAGATTGTCACCCTCAACCCCCTAACCCCAGACGCGATTCGGCGTTCTACAAGAGCGGGAGAGGGGGGAAGAATAAAGAATTCGGTTGGGGGTGAGGGGGATTACAAAAATGGGATACTCCCGCGTAGACATCCGTGTATTCTCCCAGTCTGGCTGACTCTACATACTGATCAGGAGGGGAAAAACCGCCTGAAAAACCTCTAGTATTCGGCTGAGTGACATCTGGAATAAATCCCCGCGCCAAGCCAAAATCAATTAGAAGCGCTTCCGATAAACCGGCACGCAAATGTTTGCAGGCTTGATATCCCGGTGCAGCAACCCCTTTTCGTGAACCACTTGCAGCGCTTCCCCTATCTGCCGAATGCAGCGCAGCGCTTCGCTCTCCGACATGAAGCCCAGATTTCCCACGCGCTTCGCCAAGTCTTCCCCTTCTACATATTCCATTGAGATGCAAGGCAACTGCCCCGAGCGAGAAGGCATTTTCAATCTGTACGATATTGGGGTGCCGGCACAAAGATAGCAGCAGCGCTTCATCCCGAAATTTGTCCCGGACACCGGGCAAACTGCGGGTGACTTAAAAGTTCATCTTTCAGTGTTTTGATGACAACTCGCTGCCCGTTTCTATTTTTTGCTAGATAGGTTATCCCAATGCCACCATACCCCAGCTGCCGGTCTATAATATAGCGACTCCCGTACAACTCCTGCCCTGATGCCCAAACCATTCCTCACAGACTCCCAAACGCTGGCATTTATTGTCGCACAGCTCACGGTGCCGGGAAGGGTGCCGGTGCCGGTGTGTCTGACAAAAATCTCTTCCCTGGTTGTTGACAAAGTAGCAGTTATATGCTATGTGGGAGCGAGTGCCGGCTTGTCGGGAAAGAGTGCCGGCTGATTCGTACCCAGTGCCGGTTCGTTCGTAGCAAGTGCCGGCTGGTTCGTGAATAAGAAACAAGATCAGCCCGTGTTGGCGGGGGTATATTTGCAAAAACGGGACGCTCCCCGCCAACAGCATAGGACTGAAATCCTGACTGCTTTCCGCAGCAATCCCCCCTAAAAACCGGTCTCCGCCAACCGCTGCAGGGAAATATTCGCCGCCTCAGCAACCTGGGGGTGGCTGTCTTTCGCCATATACTTCAGTGCCGACACACTCTTGGCGCAGGGCAAATTCCCCAGCGCCTCCGCCAACCGCTGGCGCACCAGCCAGTCATCCGACTGGGCGAAGCGCAAAATGTGATCGACAGCTTCCACAGATTTGATTTCTCCGAGCGCCGCAATCGCCGCTTGCTGCACCACCACTTCCTCACTGTCTAGCGCCTCAATGAGCACGTCGCGGGCGCGGAGGTCTTTGAGATTCCCCAGCGCCACCGCCGCGCTGAAGCGCACCAGCCAGTCGGTATCCTCGTAAAACGCCCGCACTAACGGCTCAAATGCTCGCCTGTCTTCCAAATAGCCCAAAGCGCCGGCGGCGTCAGCCCGAATCCCGTAATCCGGATCGGTTTCTAGCAACCGCACCAGTATCGGATAGCACTCCTCTGTCTGCTTGATGCCGAGCGCGAATACCGCCATCGACCTCACTTGCAGGTTCTTGTCTTGCAAAACTTTCTTGATTAATGGCACCGCATCTGTCGCCGGCACTTCCCGCAGTGAGGCGAGCGCTAGCATGCGATCGCGGGAATTCGAGCTTTCTAACTGGGCGGAAATTGTCTCTAGGCTGAGCTGATTCATCGGTTCTTTACAAAAGTTTACATTTT
>CAZJNL010001123.1:0-2297 GCA_964546515.1 uncultured Oscillatoria sp. | reverse complement strand
CACTTTTAAAGTGGTTTTTTTGAATGGCAAGTTTAGGCGAACATTCAAAATCATTGGTGCAGTTATCCGGGCGCTTAGCCTTATGGCAGCAGGGGCTGTCACCGGCACTGTCCGGCAATCCAGGCCGCAAGAAACGGGTACGATTCAAATAGTAGGTTTAAAAGATCAAGTAGAATTCGTGCGCGACAAGTGGGGCGTACCCCACATTTACGCTAGCAACCAGCACGACTTGTTCGTGGCTCAGGGCTACACCCACGCCCAAGATCGCTTCTGGCAAATGGATGTTTGGCGGCATACCGGATCGGGACGCCTTGCCGAAATGTTCGGTGAGTCACAACTCAATACTGACAAATTCCTCCGCACTCTGGGATGGGCGCGGATTGCCCAAAAAGAGCTAGAGCAAATGGATGCCGAAATGGCTGCTAGTTTGCAAGCTTATGCTAGCGGAGTAAACTCCTATCTTGCCAGCCACCGAGGCAGCGCCCTCAGCTTGGAATACGCCGTGCTGAAACTGCTCAACCCCAGCTACCAGCCAGAACCTTGGCAACCTCTCCATACCCTGACTTGGGGAAAAGTGATGGCTGGGGATATGGGATACAATATGGGTACGGAAATCCAGCGAAGTATTTTGCTGAAACCGCTGACACCGGCACAGGTGGATGAGCTGTTTCCCCCCTATGGGGCAGAGCAGCCGGTGATTGTTCCCAACTCCAGCAGGAAATCTTCGGGTGACTCTCTTGTAGAAACGCGATTTATCGCGTCTGGATCGGGAGATAAAGGGAAAAAGATGAGTGATGCCGGTGCTGGGGAAAGTGAAATGAATCCTGCCTTAGCTGCTGCTATCGCCCCTGCTTTGCAGCCGGTTGCTGAAAATTTGACCTGCTTGGATGCGCTGTTAGGCGCTCGCGGGAGTGGCATCGGTTCTAACAGCTGGGTGATTTCAGGACAGCGCACCGCCATTGGCAAGCCCATCTTGGCGAATGACCCTCATTTGGGCGTGCAAATGCCCTCAATTTGGTACGAAATCGGCGTCGCACTGCACCCCGAAAGGACTTGATTGCCCTTATGATGTCACCGGCTTTTCTTTTGCCGGTATGCTGGGAGTAATTATCGGTCACAATGACCGCATTGCTTGGGGCGTCACTAACGGGGGCCCGGATGTCATAGATTTGTATGTGGAGAAAATCAATCCCAAGAATCCTAACCAGTATGAAGTCAGGGGGAAATGGGAGAACATGCAGCTGGTTGAAGAGAATATTCAGGTTGCCGGTGGCAAGTCTGTCTCCCAAACCGTGCGCTACATCCGTCACGGCCCAGTTATCTCCGACACTTACAAAAGTCTCAAAGAATTTGACAAGCAAAAAGGCATCAATCAGCCCAAAAATTACGCGATTGCCTTGCGCTGGACAGCCCGGTACCCTTCTAATCTTATTTCCGCACTTACTCAAGTAAATCGCGCTAGTAACTGGCAGGAGTTTCGGGCTGCGGTTAATAATTTTGACGGGCCGGCCCAAAATTTTGTATACGCGGATTTGGAAGGGAATATCGGCTACCAGATGCCGGGTAAAATTCCGATTCGCGCTGGCGGGGATGGGCGCTATCCGGCTGCCGGCTGGACGGACGATTTTGAGTGGAAAGGGTATATTCCCTTTGAAAAGTTGCCTTCTGCGTTCAATCCCCCCCAAGGCTATATCGCCACAGCTAACAATGCTGTGGTGGGCGGAGAGTATCCCTACTTGATTACGACTGAGTGGGATTACGGATACCGCGCTAAGCGGATTGTGGAGATGATTGAAGGGCATAAAGCCCCTATCAATATTGCTGATGTTCAGAAAATGCAGGGAGACAGTAAAAATCTCAACGCCGAGATGCTGGTGCCGGCACTGCTGGGAGTTCCCCTCAACAGTGACCGGCTGGAGGGGGTGCGCAGTTTATTGCGGGATTGGGATTTTCAGGAAAATATGGATGGGGCGGCTCCTGCTGTTTTTGAGGCGTTTTGGAAACATGTGCTGGCGGATACATTCCGGGATGAGTTGCCGAAAAAATACTTGCCCGACGGGGACGATCGCTGGGTGGAGGTGATGCGAAATTTGGTGAAACAGCCTAATAGTTTTTGGTGGGATAATAAGACAACCCGTGCGCTTGAAAGCCGCGACGAAATTTTTCGCCAAGCTTTCACGGAGGCGGTTGGTGAGTTGGAGGGGACTTTGGGCAAAGATGCGAGCCGGTGGGGGGGAAAGGAGTTGACGGGGTACACCGGCTCGTGGTAGGATTAGGGCAACCTTACAATGGGATAG
>CAZJNL010001122.1:0-2305 GCA_964546515.1 uncultured Oscillatoria sp. | reverse complement strand
GCAAGCGCAGGATGAAAATAAACAAGTTGATGTAAGTTAAATACATCGACAGGGCGGCGCTCAGGTACTGATCGTTGCGATAGGTGCGAGGAAGGACAAAAAAGTCAACCACCGCCGCACCGGCAAACAGAAACACCCCCACGCCGGAGATGGCAACTTCCAGCCAGGTGGGCGTGTAAACCCCAAACACGGAAAGCAATAATTGGCCAAGTAGCACGACCAGCAGGGCAATGATGCCGAGCTGTACTGTTCGGGTGACAGCCATGCCGTCTTCTTCCGACAGGTTGGAGCCAATTTGGCGGGCGGCGATAAAGGTGACGCCGCACCCCAAAGCTGCAAACCCAACTCCAGGCAGGCCAACTCCCGCTGTCCGCAAGGCCAGGAACACCAAGCCGCTGAGGGTGTAGCCCGAAAGCAGGCTGTAAGTGGCCAGCAGGGGCAGAGCGGTGCTGTTGTTGGCCTGTTCAGCCACCCTTTGGGCGACAAAGAACAGGACTAAGTTTAAAACGAGAGCCACCAAGAAGCTGGGCATGAACAGCGCCGGGTTGGCGCTCATCAGCCTCAGTCCGCCGTAGGTGCCGGCAGCCGTTAGGACAAGTCCGCCCCCCAGGTAGGGCAGGGCGTTGGCAATCACATTCGGGCCGACCAGAGCTTGGTATCTGGCCTCCCGCATGGCTTGACGAAAATTGCTCGTATTGCTCATATTGTTTCCTCGGATTGGCAAGGCAATAGATTGCTGGCTATGCTTATTTTCGCGCATGTTTCGGCGGCCCGCAGGGGACAGCCCGCAGCCAAAGGGTGCGTGACCCAGGTGCGACCCACTGATGGAGTCCAGGGGTGCCGGTCAATCCTCTTGGGTGACAGCCCACAGTAGCTCCCCTCGCCAGCCTCTCAAACTATCTATTCCGGTTGATTGCCACTATTAATTATACTGTCCCTCTTCCTCTTTCTTTTTCCTTATTGGCGTTCTTGGCGTCTTGGCGGTTTATTTTTACAAAAAATAATCAACCGTAATATTTACCCGGCAGTCTCGTAACCAGAGCCAGAAGCAGTAGCCGCGGCGCGGCGTGGCCGCCCTCACCAGCCACTGTTGGCCGCCCTCACCAGCCACCGGCGGAGACTGCCCCCGGGATCTGACGGCTAATGAAGAATACAACAGCTGCTCTCCAGACTTTTCGGCAGCGCACCCTACCTCTTTCCTCGGATTGGCAAGGCAAGAAATTGCTGGCGCGTGCTTATTTTCACCTATGTTTCGCCGGCCCGCAGGGGACAGCCCGCCGGTGCCAGCCTTAATACTTAAGAAAAACTAAAAGCGAGTCGGGTTTCCGGGCAGAAATTTGCGTGTTTGTGCTGAGACGCTGCAGGAGCACCCCAGTCAATTCCGTATAACAACCATAGTTGCCGCTTGGGGGAGCCACGGAGAATAGGTACAGCTGCAAGTCAGCGTCGTCGTCGGGTGCGTCCTGTCTGATTAGTTAACGAGCCTAACTCCCTGAAGCAAAGGGGTTTCTACCGTTGAGGACTTTCTAAGGATGGCAATTCAATCCTCTGTTCGATCCCGTGGGATGGAGCTGCTGGTTTCCTATCACCACAATCGCTCTGTCGAAGTTCGCAATCAGCTGGTGCGCTTGAATGCTGGTTTGGTGCGCAAGATTGCCCACAGAGTCAGCCACCAGTGCGCTGAACCTTACGAAGACCTGGAACAACTCGGCTATCTCGGCTTAATTCGCGCCATTGAGCGCTTCAATCCCAGCCAGGGATGCGCCTTTAGCTCTTTTGCCGTTCCTTACATTCGCGGCGAGATGCTGCACTTCTTGCGCGATAAGGGCAATGCGGTGAGAATTCCCCGCCGCTGGCAAGAGTTGCAAAAAGAAGGCCAGAAAGTTCGAGAGCGATTAACCGCGTCTCTCGGGCACTCTCCCAGCGAGGCTGAAATTGCCGGGAAGCTGGGGGTATCTGTCGAGGAGTGGCGGGAAAGCCAGTTGGCCACTCAAAATTGCACGCCCCTGAGTCTGGATGCCACGATTGGCCAGCAAGTGGACATGCCGATGACGCTGGGAGATACTTTGCTCGACGCGCACTACCAAGCGCTGCAAAACGCTGAAGAGGAGCGCCAGCAACTGCAAGGGGCTTTGGGCCAGCTGGAAGAAAAAACCCGAGAAGTGATTGAGTTTGTGTTTTTGAATGATATCCCCCGCAAGGAAGTAGCTGCTCAAATTGGCGTCAGCCCAATGACGGTGACGCGGCGGATTCAAAAGGGGATTGAGCAATTGGTTTCGCTGTTGCGCCCACAAATAGCCTAGTC
>CAZJNL010001121.1:0-2305 GCA_964546515.1 uncultured Oscillatoria sp. | reverse complement strand
GTTACGCCGCGCCGCTGATTTGGTGGCTCGTTACGGGGGGGAAGAGTTTGCTGTGGTTCTCCCCCACACAGATTCCGCCGCTGCGGTTCATGTCGCTGAGCAGATCCGAATGAATGTGGCAGCTTTGGGGATTGCCCAGGGGCAGCCACGCAGCCCTGCTGCTACGGGTTGCGATCGGGTGACGGTGAGTTTGGGGGTTGCTTGCGCGATTCCCCTGCCTAACTCAACACCTGCTGTGCTGATTGCCTCGGCTGACAAGGCGCTTTACCACGCTAAAGCCTGTGGGCGAAACCGCGCTGTTTTGATGCAATAAGAACCGATAGTTGATAGATACCAGGTACAAGGAGGGCGGCGCAAATATAATACCACCGCTTTGGCCGAAGCGATCCCACTTGAACGGGAAACTGTTCCCTCTGCTGCACGCGCCGGTTTTGCGCCAAGCTCGCTCGCTAGATTTTAGGGAACGCCAGCCAGATTGCGGCTGATTCCCCCAGTGTCTTTCAACTCATGTCAATTTGCTTTATACCCCGCTCTCTTTTTTTCCTTTAACGGCTTCAGTTTATGACTGAACGGCGAACTAACAGCCCATCAAATAGTGAAGATCCTTACGGTGACGGTATTCTCGACCAACTCCCCCAAGCTGCGAGAAGGTGGGCGGAAAGCTTGCCTTGGGAGGAGCGCCGGTATATTTTGTCGTTATGCTATCTGCTTTGCGCCGCTCCTTCGGACTTGCAAGCTGACTTCTTGGATGATTATACAGCGGATGGCTTACTTTCAAAAATGCTTCAAGACATAGATACCCTAAATCGAGTCAAAAAATATCTGAAAGGGTTCCGGATTAATACGGAACTCAATGAATCTGTGCTGAGAAGCTATATTAAGCAGTTTTACATCCATTCAGCGACCGACGCCCGCAGACAGCCTGTTCGGTATTTAGAATCTGTCCTGCGACTGATTCTCAGTTCAGAAGAGCGCACAAACGTTTTTAATTATATTTTAGGTTTTGAGCTGTTAAAAATGATGTTTAAAATGAGCTGGTTGCAGATGGAAAGGTTGGCCCTCCTTCAGAAGCAGCAGGAAAGCTTTATTAATACCTATATCAAACCGATTCAAGCGGCTCACCGGCTCAACGGAATAGTCAGCCCTAAGGATGAAAAGATATTCTTTGCGAGGCGGGCTTATTTTGTCAGAGTTCCTGACTTAAATCCCAAAAAATTAGTTGAGATAGTCATGGCTACTTTTACAACTGATATCGTGAATGAATTTGGATTTTCTCTAATTCGCCACCGCCAATCTTTCCGATTTGACTGGGATTATATTTTTAATTCAGAAGAAGAGCAAGAAGGGATATTTTACCCTGACTTTTGACCCGCTCTCCTAGAGAGCCGGTCAAGTATTCTTCTGAAGCGGTAAGAGCGCGTCGGTTTGATTAACCTGAAAAACCTAACCCCCCCACCCCCCCAACCCGGGGAGGGAAGGGGGGGAGAAAACTTGCTTTTCTTACTCCCCCTTCCCTAAAAGGGAAGGGGGCTGGGGGGTTAGGTTTATTATGAACAATTACCCAGCTGTCGGTACGGTCAGCCGGTTCAGGGAGCGCGGTTCCCATCCCTCATTCCCAAAAATACAGCTAGACAGGTATTCAATCGGATTTGAGAGCAGTGATTGGCGCTCCCGGGGCAACCGAAGAGGAACCGTCACACAGCCCTAAAATTTCGCAGGTGTTGATGTCGGGGACTGTCGCTCTGGAATCTGGTGAGTTTAAAATATAGAAGATCAAAGAAAATTGGGAATACTATTAATGCTCCAAAATTTAGCTAAAACTCTTGTGGATTCTGCGCCGGTGGCAATTCTCTTGATAGAAGACAATCTGGAAGAGGCTGAACTGCTCCAAGAAATTTTAGGATACGCCACTTCGGCTGAGTTTGAGGTTACGCACGTCAAGCAGCTCAGCGAAGCGCTGCAACTTCTGCCTCAAGAGTGCTTTGATGTCATCTTGCTGGGGATAGAGCTGGCAGAGCTTCAGGATCTCGATACCCTGGTGCAGCTGCAAGGCGCTGCTCCCACTTTGCCGGTGGTGGTGCTGGTTGACAGCGATGATGAACAGCTCGCCGCTGAGGCACTCCGGGAAGGTGTCCAGGATTATCTGGTAAAGGGTGAACTTGACTGCCGCCTCCTGGTACGCGCCCTGCGCTATGCTGTGGGGCGCAAGCACTCAGAAGTTGCTATTCGTCAGGCTTTGAAACAAGAACAAGCGCTCCAGGAACTCAAATCCCGCTGGATTTCTCTGGTTTCTCATAAGTTCCGC
>CAZJNL010001120.1:0-2306 GCA_964546515.1 uncultured Oscillatoria sp. | reverse complement strand
CTTTCATCCGCACCGGCAATATCCGCCCGCCCGAAAACCATCGCTCCGCCGTCTTCAATATTTACAAAAGTCCGCGCCTCCTTATTAGTGCCGGATTCCACAATCAATAGGGGGTAGCGCAGCTGCCAAGTATCGGGGATTGCCGGCGAGTGAGTAATGTAGCCCAAATCAGAGATAATCTCGTCAACAGAAGCGTACCTTTCCTCAGGGTTAATTTTAATCATGCGCCGCAGCACGCCATGCGCATGCGGGTAAAAGTCGCAGTAAAAATCGCTCAAATCAATCGCTTCAGTGGGGCGCGGTGTTTGGTTGAAATAGGCGGCGCAGTCTTCGAGCCTGCACCAGCCTTGGCGCGTCCAAAAGTGCTCTCCCATCGCCAATTCATAGAGGATGTGCCCGAGAGAATAAATGTCCGCCCGCCCATCAGCGACGTTTGCGCCATCCCCCAGCAATTCCGGTGCCATATAAGGGATAGTGCCGATAATTTCGCCGCTGACAGTTAAGTTTTTGCCCTTAAATTTGGAAACCCCAAAGTCAATAATCTTGACATTTCCATCGCTGCCAACTAAAATATTAGAAGGCTTGAGGTCGCGGTGGACAATATTGCAGCGGTGGGCGTCAGAGACACCCAGGAGGGTTTGCTGGAAGATAGTCTGTTTCTGAGTGCCGGTGAGGGTGCCGGTTTCCAGCAGTTTGTCAAGGGATTGAGCCGGATAATAGTCGAATAGAATCAGGAAAGTGCTGGCGTCCCACTCACACAGCCCAATTGCCGGTACAATGTATTTAGAGGGAATAGAAACCTCAGCTTCCAAGCGCACCCGTTTGCCCAGAATGCTGTCCGGTTTGAGTCCCTGGATCGCTTTGAGGACGTAAAGTTTTTTGGTAGCGCAGTCTGCGACTTTCCAGACAGAACCGAAACTGCCGTTGCCGAGAAGTTCCAGAATTTCAACTTCGGAAACTCCACCAAGTTTAACGGGAATACGCCCGCTAACCATCAGCTGTAAAGTAGGAAAAGACATAGATTACATCCTTTCGTAGTAGGGCTTTAGCCCCAAAGGTTCGTAGTAGGGCTTTAGCCCAAAAGTTCGTAGTAGGGCTTTAGCCCCACAGAAACCCGATGTGTTCAAGAAACCGGCTTTCTAAATATTTCCTATAGCTACTGCACTGTCGTATAAGACGACAGCACAATCGTATCAGCCGGTGTTTTCCTTTCCGGATGACGCCACAAAATAAGCGTCTGGTTGTCAGTTGCACCGGCATCCCGCGACGCCGCAACCAGCCGGTTTGCCATCTCTTCCAAATCAGCACCGGCAAGGATGTCGGCAATTTGCTGGTGTTCGAGAGAGCTGCTGACGCCATCGCTGCACAGCAGCAGCAAATCTCCCGGCGAGATCGCAACCTGACGTGTCGGTGACAAATTAGTGGTAAAATCGGGGTAGCCGAGATATAATGATAGTTGATTGCGCCCAAAGTGAGAGCGAGCCATTTCAGACGAAATCATACCTTGGCGCAGCAGCACACCCGCCAGCGTGTGTTCTTCCGTAACTTGAGTGAGGTGCCCGTCTTTTGCCCGATAGTGAAACAGGGGGCTGTCGCCCAAATTAGCCACCACAGCCGTGTTATCCAGAATAGCTGCAATCACAACCGTCGAGCCGGCTTTCCCCCAGCGATTCACTTCCACCATTTTCTTGACATAATCGTTAGCTTGTGCTATAGAATTTTGCAGAGCCGCAGATAGGGTGTGAGCGTCAGGGGGTGCCGGTGGCTGCAACTGATTGAGGGAGGGCGCGACACTCAGCTGTTCAAACAGCGCCAGACTAATCTTGCGCAGCGCCTCGCGGCTGACATCCTCCCCGTGAGCGTGTCCGCCCATACCATCAGCAACAGCCAATACAGGAAGGAGCGATCGCCCCCACCCCAAAGAGAGAGCAAATATTTGGAAACTGTCCTCGTTATTCTTCCGCTGATTGATTTCGCTGCGGACGGCGTAGGGAAGTGGCATTTGCTGAACATCACCGCTATAGATTGGCTGATGAGACATAACCGGCGCTCCTTTGCTTTTATGTTGGCGTTCGTGATATTTTTAATGTGTAAGTATTGAAGCTGAAAAGCTTCTGGAAACACAAGAATTGCTTGGGTTTTGTATATGATATAGCACTAGCTAAATTGATTAGGGCTTTAGCCCAAAGGTTCGTAGTTGGGCTAAAGCCCAAAGGTTCGTAGCTGGGCTAAAGCCCCAAGGTTTGTAGGACGCCAATCCCCAATCCCCAAATCCCCTTTTCCCGGCTCTTCTTTAAACAAACTAA
>CAZJNL010001119.1:0-2307 GCA_964546515.1 uncultured Oscillatoria sp. | reverse complement strand
GCTCTCGGACTCCAGAGGAGATTGCCCAAAGTTACCCGTCTGTTACTCTGGAGCAAGTCTACGCGACTATTTTATATTACTTGCACAATAAGGAAGCGGTCAGTAAGTATATAGCTGACTGGCTGGAGTGGGGGGAGCGGCAGCGGAAAGAGCAAGAGTTGAACCCACCCCCGCCGGTGTTGCGGCTGCGGAAGTTGAAAGCTGAGCGAGAGGCGATGAAGAAAGCTAATGAGTCTGCAATATCTGCTGGATGAAAATGTGGAGACCACCTATAAAACCCAATTGCACCGGCGCAATTCCAACATCGTCATGTGGGTGGTGGGAGAACCGGGTGCTCCACCGAGAGGGACTTTAGATCCTGAAATTTTGTGCTGGTGTGAAGAGCATAAGTTTGTGCTGGTGACGAATAACCGCAAATCGATGCCGGTGCACTTGATTGACCATATAGAGTCAGGCCGGCATGTACCGGGGATTTTTATTCTGAATCCTAAGATGAGTAGGGGGCAAACGATTGAAGAGTTGATTTTCGTTGCTGAGGCGTCGTTTGAGAATGAATACCAAGACCGGATTGTTAACTTGCCGGTGAGTTAAGGAAGAGGTGCGAGAATAAGGGGGGAGTCAGGTGTTTAGAGATGGCACCCCTTATTTTGAATTCAAAGTCTTTCAACTTCAACCGGATCGGACTCAAGAATATACACACGCTCTCCAATCTGATAAGTGACTAGCGCCTTCACTCTATCTTTACCTAAGTATCCAGTTTTGTTGGTCAGATGGAAGACATTCTCAGAGTTTTCCAATGGCTTTAAGTAAATCGTTTGCGGAAATTGGCTTGCCATTTGAAGACCGCCATCTGAACGATTCCGAATTTCAATATTTTTAACGATTACAGTTGCGTTTTCTTCCTTGGTATTCTCAATTCGCAGAAACACCGAAGCAAACCCAATATCTCGATTGGGGTCTGGGGTGGCCCCTGAGGGGAGTCTCCTTTCTTCTCTCGCCAATATCGTAAGTATCTTTACCCGCACGCTTCGGGAGGCTATAGATTCTTGAGATAAGAAATCTGTGGGCGAATCGTTGGCAAGGCAAGAGTAATTGCAATTGGCCAATGCCGCCAAAAGTATAACTGCCTTTATTAAAAAGATGGCTATTTTCATAAATGTTTGGCTTAAAGAGAACGCAAGCGGTTAAGTGCACAGTGTAAGAAAAGAGTGACTGATAGAATTTGTTCCAGCCACTCTTAAGTTGTTATGTTCGCATCATGCCTGAAGTGACATCAGGTCAAAAATCTGGGAGGCGGTAAAATGCCGCTGCTACCATATTGTGGTTGTCCGTTGGATGTGGTGTAGGCCCAGTAGTCGAAACTCGCTGTTATCTGACTTGATGTAAGTTCCACAGTACTTCCCCACGGATTGTAGAGGGTAAATCGCTGAGTAGAGGAGTTGTAACCAACTAGGGTATATTCATGTCCCGATACTACATTGGATGCAACACCTGATTGCTTCGATCCCATCGTAATGAGTTGACCGGCATTGAAGGCGTTGACAATGGAATTAGTATCTGTGATGCCGCTAGGAACATATACCTGAGCAGTGGTGCGTCCTGTGGCGTAAGGCATTGCATAATAACCAAGACCGCCTTCAATTCCTGAGTATGTATTGGTGCTATTGCGAAATTGACCGAGCCAACCCGACTCATTAATCTGAGCGTAGGCTTTTTCGGCTAAAGCCACCCACAACTCATTGGCCGAACTGCTGTAGGAATTGCCCCGATTAGCGTAAACCAAACTGCCCGAATTAGTCGGCAGATACCTGTCTACAGTAACATAGTCAGCCACACCACTGTTATAGAAACGAACGGTGTAAGTGCTATCACCATTGTCGGTGAACATGCTCTGAATTGTGGTAGGTGTGCGGAACGCTGTGGCGGCAAGACTTGCCAGGAAGTAGCAATCCCCAAGGGAACCTTGAACGATATCTTGGTAACTCACACCATTCTGGAACAGAGAACCGCTAGCATATTGATAGGTGTAGGGCGCTGTTGGGCGGTCGCTCCCCAGGAACCACTTGCCAATCAGATTCTCCATTTGAGTGGCAGTGCTGCCGGCATACAAGTTGCCCAGGCTGCTGCCTTGATACCATTGATTTGCCGTGTTCCCATTGGCAATTTTGTTAGAAAGGACGCGCACAGGGTCTGACATATTGAAGCGACTGGCGTTGCTGACTAGGGTTCGCAAATCTGTAAGCTCAGTGGCATCAATGACACTGCCGTCTTTAGCATCGCGGAAGATTGCTATCATATCGTTGCGAT
>CAZJNL010001118.1:0-2309 GCA_964546515.1 uncultured Oscillatoria sp. | reverse complement strand
CATCTATTTTACTATCCCTCTGACTCTTTCTTCTTCCTTCGGGCGCGTACTTGGCGCTCCGCAGCTGCGGGCGCTCCGCTGGCGCGTCCTGTGGCGGTTCATTATTAAAGTTAATCAATCAGACGTAATATTCCCCCCCTCTCTGCGTGGGTACGGGGGAGGGCCAAGGAAATGACCACTTATACGGCAATGCCGGGAGTGATATTGTTGGCGGATGTAAGGGCAATCAGAGAAGGCGCGGCGGTGATGGGAATGACCAACTCTTTGGTGATGCCGGCTGCGGACTGCTTATTTGGAGGTGCCGGTGCCTGACCGGCGGACTGGGAAATGACGGTTTGGCCAGATTAAAATTAAGGCTTAACGACTGACTAAAAACTCGGAAGGGAACCAAAATGATATGAGTCAACTGATTCAACTAGACCTTACAGACCTTGCCTTGGCATTAGGTATGATGGTACTGGCCACCGGCTTGTCGGCATGGCAGCGGCTGGTATTGTCAGGGCAGCTGATTGTGGCTGCCGGTCGCACTGTGGTGCAGTTGGTTGTGGTGGGGTACTTCTTGGAAGCGGTATTCGCCTTGAAGAATCCCTGGGTTGTGCTGGCAGTTTTGGCAGTAATGCTGACTGTTGCTGCTATTGTCGCCCGCAACCGGATTAGCAAGAAGATTCCCCTGGTGCTGCCGGTGGTGTGGGGGTCAATTTTTGCCGGTGCGGCTCTGACTCTACTCTACACTAATCTGCTGATTGTTCAACCGGCACCTTGGTACGAACCGCAATATCTTATCCCGCTAGCCGGCATTGTCACAGGAAATGCCATGAACGGTGCCGCGATTGCCGGCGAACGTCTCGTCAGCACAATTAATGCTAGCCAGCAGGAAATTGAAACCCACTTGTCTCTGGGAGCCACCCCCCAACAAGCCGTGGCGCAGTACCGCAAAGATGCTATCAAAGCCGGAATGATTCCCACCCTCAACCAAATGATGGTGGTAGGTGTGGTAACCTTGCCCGGGACGATAACAGGTCAGATGCTGAGTGGCGTCAGCCCCATTGACGCCGCCGCCTACCAGATGTTAATTATGTTTATGCTCGCCTTTACCTGCTTGATTGCTACTTTGCTGGTAACAGTCGGGCTGTGCCGGCAGTTCTTCAATCAGGCTGCTCAGCTGCAAAGGTTTTGATGTTGCCATTGGGAGCTGTGGGGTGGCTCCTTTTTTTATTCTAGTGATTTTCTTTAGTGACGAAACAGTTAAGCTCCCCCATTCCCCCTTAAAAAGCTTGTGATTCCCCATATTTCCTGTAGGGGATTTCCCATTCCACTCAGCTGGCAGAGATTGAGTTCACAGAGGTTGCCTGTGGGAGAGGGCGAAGCATTAGCGGCGGCAGTTCTGGGTTGAGGTGAAAGGTTATCGGCGCTCATGCTTCGCCCCTACTTATCTCTTTAGATAGCTTCGCATTTTACAGCCTGTCGGATTGGTTTGGCGAATGGCTGACTTGAGGCTGAGAAGTGAGCCGTAAAAAGAGCCGCAAAAAGAGCCGAAAACTGAGCCACTAAGTGAGCCAAGAAACAAGAAAAGCTGCGCTATGATAAAGACACAAGATAGGCTGGGGATTCAGGGGCTGATATTTAGCCCGAAAGTGAGTGCCGTTTGCCGGAGTGGCGAAGTGTGGGAGCGCTGCAACCCAGGCAAGCCAGCCGGCAGAGCGGCACGAGGGGGGTTACTGGTAACTGGCAGTCAGGAGTCTGGTGATGCCGGCATTTTCCTGAATTAATCAACCGCAATCAAAGCTTAGTTTTGTAAATTTTACCACCAACTCAGGGCTGCCCAAGAACTAGCAGCCCTTTTCTCTAGTGTGAGGTGGGGGAGAGTGGGGAGAGAGGGAGCTAAGAGAAGGATGAGGCGCACACACGGATAAAAATAGGTTAATTCATCCTTATCCGAATCTCCCTTCTCCCTTCAAGCTTCACACACGGGGGTTATAAGAGCCGATGAGGGAGCCGGAGGGATCGTAGACTGAGATGGGAATGCCGGTTTTCTTGCTGATCAGTTCGAGGGCGATTTGTAACCGCTGGACGTGATCGTCCACCTTTAGCCGGCTCTTGTAGTCGCGCTGTTTGTCTGCAGTCAGGGCAGTGTCTCTCACAGCTTGCCGGTATTCTGGAGTAATGTAAACGGTGAGCAGGTCGCTGCTGACGGTGTAATCGCAAATTTTCAGGGAACCGCTACAGGTCTTTTTCAGATCGGCGCGGGCTTTTTGCAAAGCGAGAGCCACCTGCAGTTTGATTTGGGCTCGCTGCAGAGAGTTGCTGTA
>CAZJNL010001117.1:0-2309 GCA_964546515.1 uncultured Oscillatoria sp. | reverse complement strand
AATGTCTAATGTCCTAACCAGTTTGGCTAGTGCTGTGACAGGGATATCGGCGTCCGGGATATGAAACAGGTTGTAGATTTGATAATTTAAATGTTTTGATGGAGGAATTCTCCGAATTCCCTAAAAGTGTGCTGCCGGTTTGCGAACAGTTCTAGGTTAGCTTTTCGGTGGTGGGTGCTAAAACTGAAAGCTCTATTTCCAGCACCCACCATAACAAAACTGTTAACCCTACGGCTTTTTCTCTTCAGGGCAAACCTCTAGCGGATCTCTGAAAGGGCCACAATTTACACCGGGCGTGGGAGCGGGAGAAGGGGGAGAAGGGGGAGAAGGGGGAGAAGGGGGAGAAGGGGGAGAAGGTTCTGGTTCTGGAGAAGAACCCGGTGGTAAAATAGACCTTAAACCTTCTGGCAAATCTTCTTGGAATTTCAAAAATCTATTGACAGAAATTCCCCAGTTATTTCCATAATCAGGATTCGGTTTTAAAGGAAGATCCTTGCAAGCTTCAGTGTTGTATGATTTATCCTGCTTTTCTGTCTTGGCATGAATGGCAACAAGATGACCGCGCTCATCAAACACAGGGCTGCCACTCATGCTCTGAATCGTGTTATTATTGTAATAAATATCGTACCCTCCCAGGTTTAAATCCTTATCGAATATGGGATTTGTTTCAAATTTTTCAATAGATCCGGAACTTAACTGATCTCGTTTTATTTTCCCTGATTTGGCTGACTGTGAACAGGGAAGATATCCAAAAATATAAACAGGCTTGTTAGGTAAAACAGAGGTGGTTAATTTAGCCCCTCTATCTTTGTTACCTGGTTCTTGCTCAGACTCTAGCTCTAAAACTGCCAAGTCAGTCGTCTTGTCAGGCATTATCTTTACAACTTTATCGTAGTTATCATAACTGATTTTAAATTCTTCACCGTCATAAGTTGTAATTATATAGGGATCTTCCGGTTCTGATGTTCCATCGTCTTTCTCAACTAGCTGAGGCTGAATACCGATAACATGCCGAGCCGTAAGAACGTAGACCTTGCTGCTATTCTCACCAATGATTACCCCAGCACCAACCAGGTGGCCACTCTGGCTGATGACAACTGTTTTCTTTTCTGCTATTTCCTTAATTTTATCAGAAGTGCTAGGTTGTGGGGGTTGTGGGGGGGGTGGGAGTGGCGTAGGAGTAGCTGTAGGAGTCGGAACAACTGGAGTAATTGTGGTGGTAGGTGGCTCGGGTCTGTTTTGACATCCAGGAGTAATTCCTAGGATTACCGCACCTAAAACGAGCAGCAATAAAACAACCTTTGACTCGTTCATTTTTCTCCTTTGAACTGTAAATTGCAGTTGGGGTTATCAAGAGGCACTTTGGTCAGTAGAGTCGATGGTGAAATCTACAATTATAGGGTATTTTCCCCATTCGTTAGTCTGGTTCCATAAAAACCAAACCTCGCTTTCATATTCCGTATGTTTTTGCTTTTCCGAAGTGATTTTACAGTTTTTACAAGAAACTTCAGATTTTATGCGACCTTGAGGGGGAAGATGATAAACTATAATCTGGGGATATCCCCCAAGTGTATATGGCCGTGCTAACGAATGACTATACAATCGGTAGGGTATCCCATCAACAAAACACTCCCCGGTTCTCTGGGACTGATTAATTATAATTTAAATTTGGAAACCTGTTGTATGAGGCTGAGAAGTAGATTTGGAAGGCGATGAAGGGACCGCTCCCGAAGACTGAGATCCAGAGGTGCTTTGCCTCTGATTACCTTGCCCAGATACTTGCTGCGGCTGAGAAGATAAGTACAAAGACTTTTTTCCTGCAATAACTGCAAGAATTAAAGCCACTATTATCCCTATGCTCACGATCGCTGGGTTTATTGGTGATCTTGGCTCTCCGGTATTTTGCTGCCCATTTTGACTCGCCTGAGCATGATTTCCTTCAGGTGAATAGCTGGCACTTGGAGGGGAAGATGTTTGAGGTTCAGATTCATCAGCGCCTGATGCTTGAAATTGAAGTGCCTCAAATGGGTTGGAACCAACATACTGTGTGTAGGTTTGAATAGGTATGGCCCAGGCAAATTGTTTCATCTTCTTTTGAAGATCCTCAGTAGGACGTGTGCCATCCATATACGCATAGGGCTCGACATCAGGTACACTTGGGTCGCCCGAACGCAAGCCATAATCTTGATTTTTGCCTCTGCCGTTAATGCCTACTAGCAAACCCCTTTCATCCAAAACCGGCCCTCCACTCATGCCATTCTTGGTATCATTAGTAAATCCTAGCTGATATCCTGAATCTAAATGCTTTC
>CAZJNL010001116.1:0-2311 GCA_964546515.1 uncultured Oscillatoria sp. | reverse complement strand
ATCGGCGGGGGGATAAGACGCGGGGGGATAGGCCGGGGATTGATAGCCCGGATAGGCGGGTGGATAAGACGCGGGGGGATATGCCGGTGATTGATAACCGGGATAGGCGGGAGCTGGAGAGGTGGAGGCGGGAGGTGAAGAGGTGGAAGGATAAGCGCCAGGAGAGCCAGCCGGATCTTGGGTGTATATGAATTGTTGATTGGCTGGGTATCCTTGAACACCGGCTCCAATACCGAATAATCCCTCCACCATACTCCGCCCCACCCGGTCAAGTATGGGTTCGAGAGGTATGGCTAAACTCCTCTGGGCGCTAAAAGCAACCATTGGAATGGACAGCACCACTGCCACACCTAGAAAGCCGAATCCCTTGTGAAATATCATGTTTTATTCCCGGGTTGTGACGGCGTTTTGATAGGAGGTGGCAAGCGCACCCTCTCGCTCTACCAGGGGGCGAGCGAGGGTGGGGCGCTCGCGTGACTCAACGTAAAAACAATCGGTCAATTGATCAATAAAACCTTTCCCTAGGGCATGGGGCGAGAGTTGGGCGCATTGCCGTAGACATAGGCGCTGGGCACCCAGTAATTTGTCCCGGCAATCCTGTACCACCGAGCGTCTGGGGTTCCTAATTGTAAATCGTTGACCGTTTCCCCATAAGTCCAACCGTCAAAGGAAAGCGTCTGGCGATAAGCCATAACCTGATTGCTTCGGTCTGCAAGATGAGGGCTATTGCGAAGGGTAATTCCGTTGGTTGATATCACCCAAGCAGAGAAGTTAACTTGAGTGATACCGGGCTAAGGTGAGGGAGTGTTTTAACGAACCCAAAATGATACGTTACGATTCCCGTTGACGGGCGTTCCAAAACCAGTAACCCGGACATTATTGCAGCCGGCTTCAGTAAACAGGGAGCCACCAACATACTGGTTCGCTCCGCGCAGATCGATCCGACCGTCAGCCCGAACGTTTTCGACGATTCCCACATGACCGTAGGTAGTGTTTGCACCAGGGAACGACCGCTCCATAACAGCGATGGCACCGCGCTGCGGACCTACTTGGCGAAAGCCATTCCTTTGCAAGTAGCCGTCATTCCAGTCTCCTGCATTGGGAAAATTACGTGTTAATCCCAAACGGTTGGCAACGTATTCCGTGCACTGGCAATATTTAACGCTCTGGGCTTCAGCTGGTTTGGGGTTGAAGAAGGAAGCCGCTGCGAGAGTGCTGCCGGTTGCCAGGGAACCTAACAAAAGCAGGGAAACTGTTGATTTGGAAGAACGCCAGCTCATAAGTGATACCTCGGTTACGTTTTTGAAACATCCTGTTCGAGGTGTTTCTGTTTGCATTCTCCTGAAAGTGCAAGAGTTGCGGCTCCGAAGAAAAGGAAGTTAAGAACGGACTTAAGAATTTGTAATAATAATTTTGTCAAGCTATAACTAGAGGGTGTTTCAGCCGCTAGAAAATCTCGAAACCAAAAGTGCCGCGCCTCCCTTAAAATCGGGAAGAGGCTGTTATCTGCCTTAAACTCAGCTAAACTCCGGGCAACCGGGAGTTAACCCAGACAAGACGGATAAATTGACAAATGGCCAGACGCGAGCGCGGTCGGATACTGACTGAGAAGGGATTCAAGAAAATCTGGGATGCGATCCACAAAGCGTTTCCAGATGGCCACACGTTAGTGGAGATATCAGCACTGACTGACCCTGCGGCTAATCCAGAGTCACGGAATTTTGTATCTACTGATACGGTTTCCCATATACTGAAGCGGCGAGCGGGGACTGACAGAGCGAAGATCCAGAGTCTGTTCAACGCCTTTGGACTAACCCTGGATGAGGATGACCATATTTCGGCTGCTGATTTTGTGGGGCGATCTGGGGGGAACGCCAAACCGCGCACAGATTGGGGCGAAGCGCCTGATGTGTCGGGGTTGTGCGGGCGCACCGGCGAACTGGCTACCCTAAAACAGTGGGCTGTGCTCGACCGGTGCCGGTTGGTGGCCATTTGGGGCATGGGGGGGATTGGCAAAACGGCGCTGTCTGTAAAGCTGGCGCAGGAGATTGAGGCTGAGTTTGAGTGCGTCATTTGGCGCAGTCTCCGCCACGCCCCACCTGTGGGAGAAATGCTGGCCAATCTGCTGCAAGCCCTCTCTGTGCAGCCGGTAACAGATTTGCCGGCCACTGTTAACGAGCGCCTGTCGCGGCTGGTAGAATATCTGGCATCGCACCGCTGTTTGCTGGTGTTCGATGCTTGGGAGACGGTTCTCAGCAGTGGCCAACCGGCGGGCCACTACCGGGAGGGATATGAGGGGTATGGCGAGTTG
>CAZJNL010001115.1:0-2311 GCA_964546515.1 uncultured Oscillatoria sp. | reverse complement strand
AACCATCCGAGACAACCCCCAAAACGCTGGTATTTGGCCAGAGCAGTCCCAAGACAGCCATCAGTCCCGCCAAGTTCGCCAAGGCTCTAGACACTTTCCAGTTTCCAAGCCAAAAGGACTTGACTTTTACACTGCTTGGGGGCCTGTCCAACTTGGCCGCCCTCAAACTTTTCCCAGCGCTCTACCAGCTATATAAGCAAGGAAAGCTCCCGTCTAACTTTACCATCTTAGCTGTAGACCGGCAAGAAAAAACGACCTCCGTCTCCTTGCATGCCTGGTTGCGGCAAGATTTGCTTGATATAGGCGAGGCGGAGTCTCCAGAACTGGAAGCCTTTCTCCAGCGCATTACATATGTTTGCTTCAACCTCCAAACAGGGATTTATGCAGACCTGAAAAGCCAAATTCAGGAGTTAGAGGAGAACCGCGATATCTCACCAGACCGTACAATCGTCTACTATCTCGCAGTTTGGCCGGTGCTGTTTGATCCAACCATTAAAGGACTGGGCCAAGCCGATTTGCTGGCTGACCCAAACGCCCGCATTGCCGTCGAAAAACCCTTCGGGAATTCCCTCGCCTCCGCAAAGGCGCTAAACTCCCTCCTTTCCAGCTACTGCTCAGAGGAACAAATCTTCCGGATTGACCACTGGTTGGGAAAAGAAACCGTTCAAAACCTGTTAGCGTTCCGCTTTGCCAATGGGATTTTAGAACCACTCTGGAACCGTCAGTTTATTGAGTCGATAGAAATTGCTGCAGCAGAAACGGTGCTGGTAGGTGGCCGCGATTATATTGGGGCCCTAATAGACCTCGTGCAAAACCACCTTTTCCAAGTAGTTTGCCTCACCATGATGGAGCCTCCGAACTCTCTCGCTGCTGATGACATCCGCGATGAAAAGGAGAAGCTACTGCGACTTTTGACTGCAGACCCCAAGTATGCCATTCGTGGCGTATATGACACCTATGCCGGTGGCCCAGAGACTTATATTGCCCTGAAATTGGGTATCAACAATTACCGCTGGGCGGGCGTCCCCGTGTATGTGCGCACCGGCAAAGGGCTGAAGAGCAAAGTCACCCAGATTGTCGTCAATTTCAAGCGAATTCCTTCCACGCTATTCTCGACAGCACAGCCAAACTGCCTGGTTCTGGAACTGCAACCAAAAGAGGGAATTTCCCTTTCCTGGCAGGTGAAAGTTCCCGGTGAAAGCAGCATCCGCGAAAAGTCCCTTGACTTCTCCTATCGTAGCTTTAACGAACCCATTCCCGAAGCCTACGAACGGCTAATTGCTGACATCATCGCCGGTGATCGCACCCTGTTCACTCGCGGTGATGAAACTGAAGCCCAATGGGCCGTGGTCATGCCAATTTTAAACCACTGGCAGTCGATTGTCAATAACAACGGCAATCTTTCAGACTCAGACATCCTGCATCAGTACCCCCTGGGTAGTGATGGGCCGGCAGCAGCCGAAACCATTCTGGAAAAGGGTCACAATTGGCGATCCCTCTAGTGACAACCCAGCTTTTCAATAGCTATAGCAGATTTCACCCGAGTGAGGCACAGATATTAGAGCCCCCCCTAGCCCCCCCTAAAAAAGGGGGGGAATATTCTCAAAGCCCCCCTTTTTAAGGGGGGTTTGGGGGGATCTCCAGACTGTACTCCACGCAGATGCTTGCCCGCTATAAAAAATCACAAAGACCTCTGCGGAGGTCTTTTTTTGTTTGGATTTTCGACAATCGCCCACACCAAAAAAAATGAGGACTCAAGTCCTCACTACAAACGAAAATGCTGCATTCCCTGCCCTTAAAAAACAAGGAGGTGATAGCGACTCGTTTCCCCCCCTACAAATCTGTAGGCGTATCCGGAGCAATCTCAATACCACCGGCCAGTCTAACAGCCTGCCGACCGGTAATCAAATCGCTGATCTCATAAATTTTAACCCCAATTCGCTCACCGGCTTCCTGTAACTCCCGCTCAAAAGCCTTAATATCCTCACCGTACCCACACAATTGCGCCGCAGTTTCAACTCCCTGCATCGCATTAGCTTTAGCGGAGTCAATCAGTTCAATTCCGTGGAGTGGTGTTGGTGAAGCCATAAATTCAGACCTGTTCTCGCCTTGCAACAATCCGCACTCTAACAAAATGCCGGTGCCGCGTCATCCATCTTTGGGTATAACCCCCGACGCAGGACCGGCGTCCCGCCTGTCCCCTCCCGACGCAGGACCGGCGTCCAGCCTGTCCCATCTTCTCTCATCCCCTCGCGCCTATCTCAACCCAAGTTGCTACCTACAAGTCCAAGCATCCAGATCCCCCCAAACC
>CAZJNL010001114.1:0-2314 GCA_964546515.1 uncultured Oscillatoria sp. | reverse complement strand
ATGCCCGTAAGTGTCGTTGTAGGCTTTGAAAAAATCCACATCGCACAAAATCAGCGACAGAGGCTCCCGCACCGGAGCCAGCCGCAACCACTCGCGCTCCAACATCTCGTCGAACCGCTGCCGGTTAGCCAACCCGGTGAGCCCGTCAACAGAAGCTAGGCGCTGCAACTCTTGGTTAGCCGCTTCCATCTGGCGGTAGAGGTGGGCTTGCTTAATCAAACGCCGCACCCGCTGGCGCAGCACCGTCCAGTGGATGGGCTTGGTCACATAATCCGTCGCGCCCACCTCAAACACTCGCTCCACCGATTGCGGATCGTCCAGGCTGGTAATCATCAGCACCGGCGTGCTATCCCCATCCCCCAGCATTTGCATCTGCTCGCAGCAGGTAAAGCCATCCATCACCGGCATCATAGCATCCAGCAGCACGATATCCGGCTGCAGGCGAGTGTAATCGGCCAAACCCTGCTTGCCGTCAGCCGCCTCAGCCACCCGGTAGCCCTCTTTTTCCATCGCTCGCCGCAGCAACATCCTCGTAGTTCGGTCATCCTCAATCACCAGCACCAGAGGCGGCTGTCTGTCGCTGGGAGTGGTGTTTGCCCCAATTATAGTGGACATGGCAAGGAATTTAAAATCATAGCGGTTTTGACGCCCGGTCGAATACTGCTCAAGTCTGGGAATGCCCTATTGCATTGCCAATTCCTTAATCGGGGGAGGTGGTTGTAGAATGGGGTACAGGCGGTTTGGGAGCCTCGGGTTTCAGCTGGGGCCCGATTTAACCTCTGATTCCGTCAGGCGTTGAGCACAGCAGCTGTCAGGCGTTGAGCACAGCAAGAAAGATTGCAGGGCTTCCCTCACCCTTTCACACTCCGCTTCCAGCCGCCCCACCATCAGAGCCGCCTCTTTTAGAGAGCCGGTGCGCCCCCTAATTTCCAGCTGCTTGCACAGCTCAGCCAGGGCAGTCGCGCCCAGGGTGGCGCTAGTTGACTTGAGAGTGTGAGCCGAAAACTGCAGTGCCGGCGCATCTGCCAGTTCCACTGCCGTGCGGATTTTTTGCAAAAATCTGGGCAAATCTGCCTGGTAGCTGTCAATCACCTCCTTGAGCAATTCTGGGTCATCTTCACCTACCATATCCTGTAACGCCCTTATCGCCCCAACGTCAATCGGGGGGAGGGGGTCAGAGGGTGAGGGTGTTGGGGGGTCAGAGGGTGAGGGGGGCAGAGCGGGTGAGGGCGCGAGGGAGAAGAAAGAAGCACTCTCCTGTGCGTCAGAGGCGATAAATCCGGTTTCTACAAGAGGCTGCGAATCAGACGCGATAAATCGCGTCTCTACAAGAGGCTGCGAATCAGACGCGATCGATTCGGTTTCTACAAGAGGCGACCGAACTGCGGCGGCGGAAGGCGAAACAGGCGAGCACTGTTGCAGCGCCTCCACCAGAGCCTCCATCCGGATAGGCTTGCTAATGTAATCATCCATCCCCGCCGCCAGACACATCTCCCGGTCGCCCTGCATAGCATTAGCCGTCATCGCAATAATCCGGGGTCGAGCCGCAGGCATTACTTCCCGGCAGATCCGGCGAGTGGCTGACAAACCGTCCATCTCCGGCATGTGGACATCCATCAGCACCACATCATAAGGCTGCCTTTGCAGCGCTTCGAGCACTTCGAGTCCGTTAGCAGCAATGTCTGCCCGATAGCCCAGACGCTCCAGTATGCGCAGAGCCACCTTCTGGTTGACCGCATTGTCCTCCGCCAGCAGAATCCGCAGCGGCAGGCGAGACGCCAGTTGCGAATCAATAGCCGCCGGTTGAAATCGCAGGGAACTGCGCTTCACCGGCAGCAAGCCGAAGATGCCGGTCAAAACATTGTAAAGCTGGGATTGCTTAATCGGCTTGTTGAGAAAAGCCGCGAAATCCACCTCAGCCAACTGCCGGCTATCTGGCAGGTTGCCGATAGAAGTAAACATCAGCAGCGGCAAATTCTTCCTCCCCGGCAACTTGCGGATTTCTGCCGCCAAAGTCAGGCCATCCATGAACGGCATTTGCATGTCCAGAATCGCCAGGTCAAACACCGCACCCCCTTCCAGCCAGTCGAGAGCCTCAGCGCCGGAAGCAGCGGTGCGAGGGAGCATTCCCCAAGACTGGGTTTGCAGCGTCAAAATTTGCCGGTTGGTCGCATTATCGTCCACGATCAGCAACCGCTTGCCGGTTAAAGCTTGGCCTAATGCCGGTTCCGCAGTTGCAAGTCCGAGCGCTGTCACAGTGAAAAAGAAAGTGGAACCCTTCCCCAATTCACTTTCCACCCACATGCGCCCCCCC
>CAZJNL010001113.1:0-2315 GCA_964546515.1 uncultured Oscillatoria sp. | reverse complement strand
GGACTTGACTTTTTCAGCTCGATACTTTAAATTTGGAATGCAGCCACAGCAAGGCTTTCAGGGGTTGGCTCTCAAGGCGCAACTTTCTGTCCCAGGGGTCAAGTCACTAAAAGCTAAGTAAACCCCAGAAACCGTGAGCAGCAGGAGTTTCAACGATCTGTAGAGGGATTTTACCATCCCCTTGACTTAAAGCGTGAGTTCCCCTGTCCAGCCATGTAAGAGAAGCGCCAGCTACACCTAAAATAGATTAACCCGAAAGTAGGGCACCCGTTACAAAGCATTAACGAGCTGCTAAAAGGGGACAAAGCCAGGGGTGGAGTGAAGCGGTCAGGAAATTCGCCGGTGCTGCCAGCTATACTTCTATTGCAACAGGAGTATCTCAATGCCCGTAAATAGACTTTTTCCCTCACCCCCCTACCCCCAGACGCGATAAATCGCGTCTCTACAAGAGGGGGAGAGGGGGGAATATAATGTCACTCACTCTCCCCGCCAGTCGGGACGGATTGAAGAAAGCTGAAAAAAAGAAGCGCGAACAGGGTTTAAAAATCAGTTTTGGATGCCGGTTTATGTGGGAAAAACCGCCAGCAGAAGCTGCCGGTGCGGTTAAAACGGGATTGGTGGTTCAGGTTTTAGATGATAGCAAAATAGAGGAGCGCGTTGTTGATTGGGCAGGCAGTAGGGTGCGTTCCCCCCCAAGAGGGCAGCCTCACCGCAGAGAGTCTTCTCAACGGGGAACGCACCCGACGAGTTGGGGAACCTGCGGTGGGTCTATTGCAGAAAGAGTGTAGAAATGCGACATTTCGGGTGTTTGCGCAGATACTGGGGAAAGATGCGCACCTGTGTGGCAAGATTAAAAATGGCGTTTCTGGGCTGACACAAGCCTCAAGCGTTATGGCATCCAAGCACTCAGGGATATTTTTATGCTTATCAACCACTTGCTCAATTTTGGCAAACGCTTGGCCCGCACCGGCATTATAGCGCTGCTGCTCGTCCTGTCTGTGGGGCTGAGCGCTGCAGCGAGCCGGGATTACGGATTGCCGGCTGGGAATGCGATTACCGATGGCAGAGCTCTGTTGCGCTACTCTCTGCCGGTGGATAACAAGCCGGTGCGAAGACTGCAAACCAGTCTGGAAGATATCGCCACGCAACTGCGGGCGAACCGGCGCTGGGGCGCGGTTAAGAAAGACATTGGCGAAGCGGAAAAGATTGTCAATCGTCAGTCAGAACTGCTGGCTAGTGTAGCTGCGGATAAAAAAACCGAAGCGGAATCTGCGATCGCTCAGTTGAAAGAGGGGCTAGTTTCGCTGCGACAAGCAGCGGAAGCAAAAGATAAGGAAAAAACCTGGATACAGCGGGGAAACCTGCTGTCTATGGTGGGACAGCTGCAAGGGTTAATGGTGCGAGAATTCCCATTTGAGGTGCCGGCAGAATACAGCAATCTGCCCCAACTCAAGGGTCGCGCTACGGTGGAGATGACCACTAATAAGGGCACCCTGACTCTGGTTGTGGACGGCTACAGTGCGCCGGTGACTGCCGGCAATTTTGTGGATCTGGTTGAGCGGGGTTTTTATAACGGGCTTCCGTTTATTCGCTCGGAAGAATCTTATGTGCTGCAAACCGGCGATCCTGCGGGTAAGGAACAGGGTTTTATTGACCCTGCTACTGGCAAATACCGCAGTGTTCCTTTGGAAATTTTGGTGAGGGGGGATGCCGCACCGACTTACGGCATTACTTTGGAAGATGCCGGTCGTTACAAAGACCAGCCGGTGCTTCCTTTCTCCGCCTTCGGTACTGTGGCGATGGCGCGTCCGGAAGCGGAACCCAATGGGGGATCTTCGCAGTTTTTCTTCTTTTTGTTTGAACCGGAACTGACGCCTGCCGGTCTGAATTTGCTGGACGGTCGCTATGCGGTGTTTGGCTATGTGGTGGAGGGTAAGGAAGTTTTGGAGAAGCTCAAGCAGGGAGATGTAGTTGAATCCGCCAAGGTGATTGATGGGGCGGAAAATCTCGTGCAACCGCCAGTAGCTTAGGGGGGAACTCCACCCCCTAACCCCCTCCCCGCCAGCGGGGAGGGAGAATAAGAGTAGGACAGGCGTCTCGCCTGTCCCAAAAACGGGCCTTTCGTCGTAGGACAGGCGTTCCCTCCGACCCTATCGCCGGTGGCAAAAACGTGCGTTTCGACGTAGGACAGGCGTTCCCTCCGCCCCTGTCCCCGGTGGCAAAAACGTGCGTTTCGACGTAGGACAGGCGTTCCCTCCGCCCCTGGTTCCAAAACGGGGGAGGGGCATATAAGGCAGACTATTCAATGCAAGTGT
>CAZJNL010001112.1:0-2323 GCA_964546515.1 uncultured Oscillatoria sp. | reverse complement strand
GAGAAACCCGGTTTCTGATATTTTTTAGCCGCCACCCTACGGATTAGGCCGAATCAGCACCACCGGCGTTTGCTCGTTAGCATTCCCAGCTGGATTGCTTCTTAACGCTTCCTCCAATACAGCCGGTGTAATATCACGAGTTGCTGCCAGTATCTTAACCGCTTTCAAATCATTCACATCTACAATCGCTGCAGACAATCCCGTCTTTTCCTTAATTTCTTCCACCACCTGCTGGGGATTTTCCGGCCCGAGAACGATAAACTGGTCGTAAGGCGGCAGAGTGCCGGTAACGTCGTCAATCAGCCTTGCTTGCTCACCGGCAAGCTGGTAAAAAACTCCCGGTTTGCGCAGCAGAACTTTGGCAATTGACCCCGCGACAAATGCGAATACCACCCGCCCAGGCCCAACAATATCCACCAAACTCTGCATCCCGCAAGCCGTCGCTAAACTTGACGTTGGCATGAAAAAGTAGCACAACCGTTTGGCCACAAATCCGGGCTTGACGGTTGTCGGGTCAATAAACCGGCCTTGCATGATGGCCACCGGCGACTCGGCAATCGTAACGATATCCCCCTTCTGCGCGTGAGGCAATACATAGCGCTTGACGATTTCTGCCGGTTCGTCGAGTTCGGTGAGCAAGTGGGTTTTCACCGGCATCACGTCGGCGACAGGCGTCGTGCGCCACCTTCCCGGAACACTCGCATCAGGATATTTCAGGGGCACGACCACATGGCGCACCTTGGGGATTCGCCCCCCTGGCCCGTAGGTAACATAGCTGACCCTCATCCAGGCGGTTTGCAGCTGGCTGAGGTCTGGCCCTTTAATCTCGACGGCGACTTTCATTTGAGTGGTTTTGCCGGTCTTGACAATGTAGGCAAACCAGTAGTCATCGTCTCGTGCCGGTTCCTCCTTGTGCAGGGGAACGACTTTGGTGCGGGTTTTGACGCCCTCCAGACTGCCTTTGGACAGCAGGCTCACATCTACAGTCACCGACGGCAGCATAATCTCTAAGCTCTTCGTCCGGTTGCGGAACTCCATCAGTCCAACTAACAGATACCGCTCAGGCTCGCAAACTTCCAGTTTCCACTCGCCGGGAGTCAGTTCCAGATCGTTACCCGGACGCCTGCGGTACTGCCTCTCTAGGGCCAGCCCACCGGCCCCCAGCAACAGGGCAGCCGCTCCCACACCAATTCCTATAGTTTCTGCGATCGCCACAGCCTTTACCCAATTCTCCAAATAGTTTACATAAGCCGCCTGAAAACCCCCATCCTTTCCGGGTGAGCGCGAGCGCGGCGGCGCTTGTCTTGGTTTAGTCTATTACTTCCAGGTCACGTCCGCATGCCCAGGGATTCTCAAAGGCAGACGCTCCGCGCCATTGTACTGCAAACCTATATTCAAGTCAAGGTTTAACTGTTAAATTTCTCTCCCTCGCTCCTCCGCTCCCCGGCGACCGAGCTCCCCCGCCCCCCCTTTGCCCCGCTCCCTTTCGTTCAACTCCACTTCTAGCAGAAAATCTCCAACAACTCGTCCCCTGGCGTAAAGATTTTTCATAAACATTTGTAAACTTATAAGAAGCGCTATGCCAATTTCATATTTCTTTAAGGAGTTTCATGAAGCTACTGATGACTGCCGAGCGCTCCTGCCTGATTGGCCATATGGCGGCAATGGCCTTTGGACTGGCTGGGCTGCTGCTGGTTCTACCCCATCCCGAATTCATCGTCAGCTTACCGCCATCTGGCCAAACCCTTTTCCGGTGGGGTATGGCTGGGGGTGGGGTAGTCCATATCATCTTGGGCGCGGCAGCGGTGGCGATTTATGCCTACCGGCAGCTGGGGCTGCGACTGTGGCTGACGTTCATGGTGCCGGCGGTTTTCCTGTCTCTCGGCAGCGAACTGCTGGGAACCAGCACCGGCTTTCCCTTTGGCCACTACCACTACCTGAGTGGCTTGGGCTATAAAATCGCGGGTTTGGTGCCCTTCACTATTCCCCTATCTTGGTTTTATGTCGGACTAGCTTGCTATCTTCTCGCCCGTGCCGGTTTGCAGAGAGCCGGCATCCCCGGTTGGGTGCGCCAAATTGGCGCGATTGCCCTGGGTGCCGTGCTGCTCACCGCCTGGGACTTCGTGCTCGACCCAGCCATGAGCCAAACACCCTTTCCTTTCTGGGAGTTTCAGGAAACGGGCGCATTCTTTGGCATGCCCTACCGCAACTTGGCGGGGTGGCTGGGCACCGGCGCACTGTATATGAGCGTGGCATCCTTGCTGTGGGGCAAGACTCCGATTGCCCTGTCTCGCCGGCAGCTGAATTTACCCCTCACCGGGAT
>CAZJNL010001111.1:0-2324 GCA_964546515.1 uncultured Oscillatoria sp. | reverse complement strand
GGGCAAATCGATACACCCCCCATTTTTCCCCCTAAACCCTCAAACCCACAACACAATCTGCCGGCAGACAGACAGACATTTCCAGAAAAATACGCTATCCTAAAGACAGCGCCAGCCAAAGTGAGGTAAAATAAAGTGGTTCCCCTGCGCGATGACATACCAACACGCATCACCCCAGTTGTCACATATGCGCTGATAGTCGCCAATATCTTAGTATTTCTCCATGAACTGACATTACCGCCGCCCCTGCTACAACAATTTTTCCAGACTTGGGCGGTAGTTCCTAGAGAGTTAACACTCAGCTTTCAAGGAGCGGCGCTCGCTTCCCCAGTTCCAGAATGGACAACCCTAATTACTTCCCAATTCCTGCACGGCGGTTTCACACACATCGCCGGCAATATGCTTTTCCTCTGGATTTTTGGCAACAACGTAGAAGACTGCCTCGGTCACATCAAATACTTGATTTTTTACCTGGCGTGTGGTATAATGGCAGCCTTAACTCAGTGGTATTTTGCCGCCGGCTCGACTGTGCCCTCTCTGGGTGCCAGTGGGGCGATTGCCGGTGTCATGGGAGCCTACATCCTGAGATATCCTCACGCACAAGTCCTCACCTGGATTCCCCTGGGGATTTTCTCCACAATCACTCGCATTCCCGCCTTTTTCTTTCTGGGTTTTTGGTTTGTGCAGCAAGCCTTCAACAGCGTCGCCAGCCTCAACGTGCCTGCTTCCACCGGCATGCAAGGGGGTGGGATTGCCTACTGGGCGCACGCCGGTGGATTTGTTTTCGGAGCCATCTTAGGCCCGCTAATGGGCTTGTTTAGCTCCAACTCAGAGTATTAAGATGTTACGCTTTTAATCTGCTTATTACACAGATTGTTACACAAAAGAGGCAGAGCCTCCATAATCTCGTTAACAGGCAGATACTGGGAACGAGTGATAACGAGTGATAGCGAAAATTAAATGCGCAACAGCTTAACCTGTCTTCGTTCCCAGGGGGAGTTTAGGAACGAGAAAAAGTCTTTCCCCCCCTCCCCGCACGCCGGGAAGGGTGTAGGGGGGTCTTTCAGAGGTAGGTTTTTTCGTTGGGAAGCAAAGAGGGCCGTTCCGAGCAGGCTGCGTCAGCAGCTAGCATTTGCTTTTGTCAATATCGGGCGCGGTAGTAAAGAGCCGAGGATATTTGCAATCAGTGAAAGGATGACATAGCTGCTGTAGGCGTTAGCCGTGCTCAAGAGCGCATGCAGCCGCTAGCTCGCTAACAGCGAGCCGCAACGCTTACGCTAACGCTCATGCTTCGCCCTTCCCCTGACGCTACCTGCAGACAAACCGAAAAACCTACCCCCAAAAAGGTAGGGGGGTGGGGTTCTGGACTAAGCCCGCCGGCGAGCTGCTTCAGGAAGTTCTCGGTGTGCTGGGTATGGCAGCGCTTCCAGCCTACCAGCTTCCGCCGGCTCATCAGGCTGTGCGGGAAACTCCACCGGCGGTTCGGGTTCGGGGTAGGTGCTGTCAGCCCCCACCGGCGTGTCAGCCCCATTAATCACACCTCCCAAAAGTGTGATATCTTCCGATTCTGTCAGCGAATCAAGATACTCCGCCACCATACCCTGTTGCGAGACAAGCGGGCGAGCCACGAATACCATCCCATCCGTGTGGGGTTCCAGCATCAGCGCGTCGTTGCCGGCACTGAGCGCCGGTGCGTCCAAAACGACAAAATCATAGCGCTGCCGGACATCCTTTAATAACCTCAGCATTTCACTCGATTCCAGAATACCGCCAGGCTGGCGCACCGGCCCCGGAGAGGGCAGCACATACAAGTTCTCAATTTCCGGAACTAAGCGAATGCAATTATTTGGGTGCCCGTAGTAGAGCAAAGGTTCAATCGAGTTTTCCGGATCGGCACTCATTTTAAGGCACTGCACGCGGGAAGGCTTGCGCAAGTCAGCCTCAATCAGCAGAGTGCGCTTGCCAGCTCGCGCCGATGCGATCGCCAGATTGTAAGCGCAGAAAGTCTTGCCCTCCCCAATGCCTGCACTGGTGAACAACAGCACCTTCACCTGCTTGTCACCGGCACGGCGCAGATTGGTGCGCAGCCGCTCGTAAGATTCCAGATAGGGAGAATTCGGCTCCACCATCACCGGCATAAAGTCCGGCTGCGGATCTAACACCATAACAGCCGGCAATGTCCCCAGGACTTCCACCTCCCGCTCCTCAAAAGCTGAGCGCACCTCCTCATCCGTGTAGAACTTGCCTTCCAGCATCGAAAGCAAGAAGATCAGCGCCCCGCCCACAACGGCGCCACCGACAGCCTTGAGGGCAACCACGGCGCC
>CAZJNL010001110.1:0-2324 GCA_964546515.1 uncultured Oscillatoria sp. | reverse complement strand
TCATAGCCTTACTCTCCCCAATTTCTGACAACCGCTCCTAAAAACCGTGACAAGTAGGACAGTCGCCTTTTTTTGTCATGGGCACGCAGGTCGAGCAGCGCTACCTGCGATTCGGATGCCAGAGTCGCACTGACAAACGGAAGTGCTTTTCAGCTTCTTGCCTGACTTCTCTGGATTACCGCTCTGGGTTGGCATACACTATCATACCTCAATCCCCGAAGTGTCAGGATTTGTCAAGATTTTTCGCCGCTGTCATTTACCCTATTACCCACACCCTAACACGCAGACCCCCCCAAGCGTGAGTTTTAAAGGCCACTTCTGCGGTATTTTTTGGTAACGAGCACTTTTAGTAGGATTCATCCCATGCAGCATATCCTCCAGCAAATCTTCAGCAGGTTGCTTTACCACACGCGCCTGATTTTGTCAATAGCGCTGGTCGTCCTGGCCTCGTCGTGGGTCGCGCCACCGGCTGGGGCCACCGGCGTCTATCAAATGCCCGCACTGAAGGCAGGCGAGCCCACCTGGGCGATCGACTTTGATGACGTGCTCAGCCGGAGTACGGAAAGCCAGCTGAACAGCATCTCGGAAAAGCTAGCCGAACAAACAGGCAATGAGGTGAGGTTTGTCACCATCCACCGGCTAGACTACGGCGAAACCATCGACAGCTTCACCAACAAGCTGTTTGAAAAATGGTTCCCCACCCCAGAAGCGCAAGCGAATCAAACCTTGCTGGTTCTGGACACCCTCACCAATAACTCCGCCATCCGCACCGGCGACCGAGTCAAGAGCCTGATGTCCGATCAGATCGCCCTCAGCATTGCAACGGAAACCCTGCAAGCTCCCCTGCGCCAAGGCAACAAATACAATCAGGCGTTCGCCGACGCCTGCTCGCGCCTGCAAGCCGTGCTGTCGGGCCAGCCTGACCCGGGCCCGCCCCAAGTCGCCGACGCCCTTAACGTAGAGAGCACGTTCAAAAGCGCAGAAGAAACCGACACCGGCAACGCCACGATTGTCGTAGTGGTGCTGTTAATTGCCGCCACCGTCATCCCGATGCTCACCTACTTCTGGTATCAAAATTTTTCAGGCTAGTCCTGCACATACTCGAAGCCACTCACCAGCGCCATCTCAGCCCGCACAAACTCCCGCCCCAGATAAGCTGCGTGATCCAGCAGCGTCACGGGACAGGGCTGAGTTTCCTCAAAAATCTTGACGCAAAGTTCCTTGGCGGTTCTGCCGGCGAACACCCCCGTGTGGGTGCGCTCCACCTTACCCCGTGCGGGAATCACCTTGCCGGTTTGAGGATCGACAGCCAGCCCCCGTTCGTCAATCGCATTGGTGAAATGCTTGGCGCAAATTAACCCCGCCTCCCGATCCAGGTAGATGATAAAATAGCCGCCCGGGTCGAGGTCGAGGTGACGCTGCGAAAGCTTTTCATCAATCGCCTTTAAATTTTCTAGCGTTTGAGTCATGTCTTTGCTTATCTTATCTCTCCCTCCAGACTAACAGAAAAGGGCCTGACTAGAGCTGGGCACTCCTGCTTACAAACTTTCCTTGAAAAAATTCTCTAATTCCCCGGTTCGCTGTTCACTCAGGCGCGTCAGGCAAAGATTCTCACCCGCCCGCGCTTGGGTGCTTTCAAACCGGCAGTTCCCATCTCGAAACTTTATCCACGCCAATTCTGCCGTCTCCAGTTTGGTTCGGCGTGCGGCGGAGACTTTAGAGCGCAGTTGCTGGTAAACTTGATTCAGCCTGCGGTCTGCTTCCTGATAACTCCTGCCGGCGGGCTGTGGCAGCTGACCCCGGTTGTAGCTCTCCAAGGAAGCCGTGCGCTTTTTAGTTATGTCGGCAAGGCATCCCGCAAAAATCATCGGTTCCATAGATCCCCCCTCAACTTGGCTTCTGGAAAACTCGCAATTCCTGTCGCGAAACTCAATCCACGCCAACTGCGCCTCAGTCAATTTCTCCCGGTTCGCTCCTTGCAACTTTGCTCGCACCTGCTGGTAGACTTGGTGCGAGCTTTTTGTCGGCATTCTGATAAGACAAGCCGGCGCAGTCGTTAATTTCCGCTTGGGTTTGGGGATTTTTGCAGTTAGGCTGCTGCGCCAAGCGCACTCCCAGTTCAGCCGCAGCGCTACCGCAGAGCGCGGCTGCCAGCGAGCCGGTCAGCGCTGCAGCCGCAAGTGGGAATAAGAGCCGATGCAATTTCATAGTATAGCCCATCGATCCGGGGGTTTCTATAAAATTATACAACCCCTCGCGGGGGGGCGGGTTTATTAATACCGAGTTCAAGTAGGGTGCGTTCCCCAAAGGAACGCACCCTACTG
>CAZJNL010001109.1:0-2326 GCA_964546515.1 uncultured Oscillatoria sp. | reverse complement strand
GATCGGGGTCAGCCAGAATGCGTTCGTGTACGTCTTTGACTGTGGCGGAACCGAGATCCCAAACAATGTTCAAAATCTCTGCCTCCAAGGGGCCTAATGAGAGTTTTTTGGGACGGGGGTTGGGTAGAGCAGCCATAGCACCTTTATTTTACACTTGTTGTGTAATTTATCAAATTTGAGCGCACTTTTGACAGAGCTTTGATAAAGAAAGTGTTAAAGCCGGAAACCCCTTGCGCAGGGAGCATTTCTGTAGCACAGGCGTCGAGCCTGTGCCTGAAAAATAGCTGGCGCGACAGGCAAGATGCCTGGACTACAAGAGATGGATAGACGCCGGCTGAAACTGGGACTGTGAAAAGGCGGGACAAGTCTTAAGGTTGATTTTATAACTCCGAGCTGTAACTGCCGCCGGCGAAGTTTGACAGCTTGTCTTTTGACACCGGCACGAGCGCCACTCAGAATTAGGGGCGTTATCTGAGCTTTTCGCACGTCTGATGTCAAAAATTTTTTGTCATGCTGTAAAATTGAATACAGTTATTCTGGGTGTCACCTTGCTACTGTGCAGCCGCACCGGCGCACAAACGTCAAACGCTCTGGAGTTAACTGGCGAGGAAACATCCAAGCTTAACACGGTTTTACCGGCAGTAGCCGGGGCCCCTAAAAAAATGTTTGGCCACCCACCGGCAGCCGGTGCAGCAGATGCTGGAATTCCAGGCAATAGCAATCACAGCCGCGAATCAGTTTATCAGATTGCCGAGTCGCCTGAATTAGCCCCCAACATTTTACTCGAACCGCTCCACGAGGACACTGAAAAGTCCGCCGGTGCGATGGAGCAAGTGACTTCTGTTTCGCAGCTGTCGGACGTTCAGCCGGCGGACTGGGCTTTTCAAGCGCTGCAAAATTTGGTTGAGCGCTATGGGTGCGTGGCGGGATACCCAGATGGCACCTTTCGGGGAAATCGCGCCATGACTCGTTACGAATTTGCTGCCGGTTTAAATGCCTGTCTGGAAACCATCGTTCAGCTGATTGGCAAAACTGACACTTCTGCCCTAGTTACAAAAGAAGACTTAGCCGTCTTGAACCGGCTGCTGCAGGAATTTCAGCCCGAAATCGCCGCACAGCGCGGTCGTGCGGACAGCTTAGAAGCTCGCACTGCAGAGCTAGAAGCCAATCAATTTTCTGCCACGGCCAAATTAAACGGGCAAGCAATTTTTGCGGTCAATGCCGGCGGGTTCAGAGGCGACCGCATTACCGGCGTTAGGGGCAACGAGATTGCCGGTGAAGATCCAGGCGTCACCGTTATTCAGCGCATATTTTTGAATTTAAACACCAGCTTCAGCGGCAAAGACCGGCTGCAAGTTTTATTGGAAACCGGCAGCGACACCGGCAGCGATAACGCCGCTGGATTTCTCGAACCCACCTTCGGCAGCGTACTCGATTTTTCTGCCCGACATTCCCCCAACAACAATTTCGGCCTCGACCGGCTCAACTATACCTTCTCCCCGGTTAAGAATTTCTCCTTAACTGTCGGGCCGGTGATCGCCGCCATAGATTATGTAGACCGAAATAAATACGCTAACTTTACGGCTTTCAACTTTTCCACCCGCGCCCTAGTTAATAATTCCATCCTTCTCCCCATCAATCAATTAGGCGGAGGAGTTGCCTTCAACTGGAAGCTGGGGAAAGCGCCATTTTCGCTGCGGGGCGTGTACATAGCAGCTGCGGCGTTCGATCCCAACCCCAATCTGCGCCGGTTTGTCGGAGGTGTGTCTCCTTTAGCCCGACTGCTCTATCCTAACAATACTGGAAAACGGGGCTTTTTTGGAGACCCGCACCAAGGCACAGTTGAGCTGGAATACGCCCCCTCCCAAGCTTTTGCTCTGCGCCTCCAGTACAGCCTCGGTAAAGTCTTCGATGGCAATTTTAATGTTTTCGGGGCTAATGCTGAACTGGCGCTGACGCCAAAAGTCGCTGTTTTTGGCCGTTACGGATATGGCATTTTTGATGACACTAGCTTTGGGGATATTAATCCCAACTACTGGATGGCGGGGGTTTCCGTTCAGGATGTTTTTGCCTCAGGCGCTTTCGCTGGACTTGCTGTAGGGCAGCCGTTTATTGAGGGCGCAGTTGGGGATGCGACTCAGACAAACATTGAAGGGTTTTACAGTTACCCGGTTAGCGATAAAATTCGCCTTAAGCCGATAATCCAAGTCATCACTAACCCAGCCAACCGAGACAGCAATGGCGCGATTGTAACGGGAACTCTAGAGACGATTTTTTCCTTCTAAGCTGTTACGCTTTTAATCTGCTTATTACAGAAAGGAGGCAG
>CAZJNL010001108.1:0-2328 GCA_964546515.1 uncultured Oscillatoria sp. | reverse complement strand
CCCTACTCGAAGCTGTTCCAGATCGCCGCACAACCCTCTCCTGCAGGCTAAGCTAGTAGGGCGGGAAAGAGGAGCTATCTTGCGCTAGCCCAATCAGACTGTTCTGTCACCGTTCGACAGAGCTACCATTTCCCTGAAACCAGTTCTGGCTTCCAGCCTGGTGTGTAAGTAAACATTGCAGAATTCTTAAGGTACCGCGTCAAGATCAACTGGCAACCGGCTATTGGATGGGGCGGAATTGGCATGCATAAGAGCGGCAAGATAAATCCAGAAAAAAATAATGAGTTTTTGAGACGATCTCAGCCTCATTTTTCGTCTAAGTTTATTGCAAGACCGTACTGGGAGGAATTATGAAATCATTAATGCGCTGGGGCGCTGTGCTGGGTCTGGTGGGGAGCGCCTTGCTGGGCTCAACACTGAGCGGAAACATGCAGGCGCTGGCTCTACCTGAGGAGCAAATCATGCAAAAACTGCGACCAGTGCCGGTGTTTACTATTACAGACGCTCAGGGAGCGCCACTGATTGCGTCCGTGGCCAATGGGGGCAAGCAAACTTCAGTGGCGGGCGTTTTTATCAGTCAGCGAGACGCACAGGCATTTGTCGAGCAGCTGAAGACCAAAAATCCCCAGCTGGCACAATCAGTAAAGGTGGTGCCGGTGTCGCTGGCTGAGGTTTACAAAATGGATAAAGCCAACGAAGGCAAGGCAGAAGGTGTGGACTTCACCTATGTCCCCATGAAGCAACAGGTTGATTCAGCCGTGGCGCTGCTGCGCCAGCAGGGGCAGCAAGTGAACCAATTTAATGGGGTTCCCATGTTTATGGCCACCGGCGGGCCGGAAAATGGCTACTTGACCATTCAGCGGGGCAACGAGCAAGTCATTCCTGTATTCTTCAAAAAAGAAGATTTGCAAGCTATGCTGGATAAGTTTAAGCAACAGCAGCCAGATTTAGCCGCCAAGGTGCAAATTAAAGTCGTGAATCTGGAGGGTGTGATTGACACTTTGCAAAAGGGTAACGACCAGGAACTCAACCAAATTGTGCTAGTTCCGCCCCGGGAAACGCTAGAATTTATCCGCTCCCTCCCACAAGCCCCCGGTCAGAACCCCGCTCAACCCAAGCCTTAACAATTTTGGATGGAGTTTGGGAACCGCAAACGCACGCAGATAAACGCAGATAAGAAAGATATCAGCTTCATCCGCGTTTATCTGCTACAGGCTGCGGTAGCTTTATCTAAAATATAAAATCCCATGCAAGTTTCAGGGTTAGAACTGTGGCAGTGGCGAGTTGAAGCGATTGCCTCAGCGCAAGCTGCCGGCATCGAACCCGCAGAAGTGGACTGGCTGCTGCTTGAGGTTGCCGGTTTAGACCGGCTGGCGCTGCGCCTCCAGTCCTTCAAACACCAGCCCCACATCCCACTTCAGCTGTCTGTTGCCGAACTCACCGAGCTGTGGCGCAAGCGCATCTCTGAGCGCGTTCCCGTGCAGTACCTGACTGGGCGCACACCCTGGCGTCGTTTTTCCCTGGCGGTAACGCCGGCAGTCCTCATCCCCCGCCCCGAAACCGAATCCATTGTTGACTTTGCCCAAGCCGCCTGCAATGGCAAGAGCGAGCTAGAAGGCGGACACTGGGCGGATTTGGGCACCGGCAGCGGCGCAATTGCGATTGGTCTGGCAGAAGTATTGACAAAAGCAACGATTCATGCTATAGATTGCAGCCCGGATGCCTTGGCGATTGCCCAACAGAATGCCGGCGATCTGGGTTTTGCTCAGAGAATTCACTTTTATCGCGGTTCCTGGTTTGAGCCACTGGAAGCGCTGAAAGGGCAGCTTGCCGGTATGGTGTCCAACCCGCCTTACATCCCCACCGGCACAGTGCCGCACCTGCAGCCAGAAGTGGCCCTGCACGAGCCTCACTTGGCCCTTGCCGGTGGTGAGGATGGGTTGGACTGCATCCGGCATCTGGTGGAAATCGCGCCGGCATACCTGCAAGCCGGTGGCGTCTGGCTGGTTGAGATGATGGCGGGACAAGCAGATACCGTGGCTGAGTTGCTGCGCCGGCAGGGGAGTTACGCCGGTATTCAAATTTTGCCCGATTTAGCCGGTGTCCAGAGATTTGCCTTAGCTTATCGAATTTGAACGAGGTGGGCGCAGGCGAGATGCCGGTGCACTCCCCGAAAAGGCCCGACGTGGGCACAGGCGAGACGCCTGTGCTACGCCTTGAATATACCAGACGTAGGACAGGCGTCCCGCCTGTCCCAAAATCTCCGATGGAGTTCTGAGCTCGGATGATGGAGCTCTGAGCTCGGATCATGGAGCTCTGAGCTCGGAT
>CAZJNL010001107.1:0-2333 GCA_964546515.1 uncultured Oscillatoria sp. | reverse complement strand
AGTACCTTGAAGTAATATGCGCCGTCTGGAAGTCGGTCTTGGGGTGCGTTCCCCGTGGGGAACCCACCCTACTTCTGTGATAATGTGGTATGATATATAGATACCTGCTTTTTTGGTTTGTATGAATCCCTATAAGGGATTGAAATAAATAAATAGCCACAACCGCGAGAATGAATCTCGTCTACGGGATTGAAACCAGCTCACCCCTATAGTTCGGGATTTTTGTCAGCTGGCGAGTTGGTAGGGGGTAAGTGGGCCTGCTTGCTGCCGGTGAACATTTGAGCCTTCATAGCGGCCAGCTCAGCCTCAACGCCGCCACCGTCTTGCAGGGAAGCAAATTTCTGTTCTAAATCGTCCGCACCGATTTCGGCGAGGGCTTCTGAGCGAGCTTCCAGTTGCAAAACCTTTTCTTCCATGCGATCGAAGGCGCTCAAAGCGCTGCCGGTGTTGATCTGTCCCATCATCTCGTGAATTTTCTCAGCCGCTTTGGCGGAGCGAGCCCGAGCGATGTAGAGGTCTTTTTTGCTTCTGGCTTCGGAAATTTTGCTTTCCAGAGAGCGCATGTTTTGCTTGAGCTGGCTGACAACAGAAGTTTGCAGCTCAATCTGCTTGGCGCTAGCCTCTGCTGTTTCCTGGTAGGATTTCTTGCGGGTGAGGGCTTCTCGCGCCAAGTTGTCATCTCCCTTTTGCAGAGCCAGCTGGGCGCGGCGGTGCCACTCATCTGCGGTGGACTGGGCTCTGGAATAATCGCGCTCAGTGCGTTTCTGGGTGGCAATCGCCTGAGCCACAGCTTGCCGCAGTTGAATCAGATCCTCCTGCATGTCATGCACAGCCTGTTCCAGAATCTTTTCTGGATCTTCGGCACTGCCAATCAGACTGTTGATATTGGCGCGAATCACCCGGATGATTCGGTCAAAGAATCCCATGACGGCTCTCCATTTTCGGTGCTAGGGTTTACAGGCGTTCCTTGACTGCTAAAACCAGCAGGATGGTTGCTCCTGCTCGCTATTGGCCCAGTAGAAATCTGACTCCCTGGCGGTAAATTTTCTGGGGGTGAGGCATCGAAGTCGGCTTGGAAGCAGGTATTGCGTCAGAAGTCAGAAGTGGGAAATTTGTTTGACGCTTTTCCGAGGGCCAAAGCGGTTTACCCAACGCCCCTCGCCCGCCGCCACAAGAAAAATTTACAGGTGCGCTGCTTTTATGGTATCGCACCGGCTCTGGGAAGGGAGCCTGAGAATTAAGGCCGGTAGACCTTGGCCGGCAGCCCAAGTCGCTGCAGTTGCTCCACGAGAGTTTTGGCTGTAGCGGCATCGTTGAAGGCTCCAAGCTGGATGCGAACGCCGGGGGGAAACTGGCGAGCGTAGGCATCAGGCACGACTTGCCGCGCTTTTTCCAGGCTCTGAGGGTCGCTGTAATCCATGACAACGTAGTAATAATCGACTTCAACTGGTTCAGCGGCTTCAGCTGCGGCGGGTACGAAAGCCGGCGACGGCGCTGCAGGTGACGGCACCACGGGCGGAGGCAGCGGTTGCCCCGTGGAGGGTGCGGCGGGATCTGGCTGGTTTGAACTCGGCAACAAAGCCGACGAGAGATTTTCCAGACTGTTGGAATTGGCTGCCGGGCCCGGAGTTATCTCCTGTGGCGCCACAGTCACTTGGGGGATGGGGATGGAGCTGGGGTTTGGTGAGGGTATAGCTTGGGGAGTGGGGATGGGGCTGGGTTTGGGATTCAAGGTACTGAGGGTGCCCAAATTCATGTCCACAAACTCCCGGGAGGCTAAATCGGGAGTAGGAGCCCCACTGCCGGCAGGAGCCTGCGTGCTGGCAGGATTTGGGGCAGATGCTGGGGTTTGTTTAGCCGCCTGCCGGTTGCTAGCTGGATTATTTGTGCCATTCGGATGGGTGACGACATAGCCCAGGGTAGCGCTGGCCATTAAAAACAGAAGCATCGAGCCAATCCCCAAGGGGCTCAGCAGGCTCTCCGCCGGACTCCGTTGTGCTTGTTTTGGCGCTTGTTCCTCTGCCAGACTTTTGAGCAGGACTTCTGAGGATTCCAGATAGTCATCCGCAGCCGAGTTTCTCTCTGAAACCGCTACACTCTCACCGGCTGCAGCAACGGCTGCTGGGGAAAGGTTAGCCACTATAGCGCCGGCTAGTGTGCCCGCTGCTCTGTCCGCCTCTCCCGGTTTGGGGGCAAAAGTCAGCAGTGCCTGCTCGGATGGGGGACAGACGGCTGACTGCGATGGCTGTGGCTGCTGTTGTGGCGGTGATGCCGCTTCTGGGTTAGTTCTGCCGCCGGTGGCTGTCACATAAATCAAATCCAGCGGTTGCCGG
>CAZJNL010001106.1:0-2345 GCA_964546515.1 uncultured Oscillatoria sp. | reverse complement strand
ATATTATTCGAGGTCTGCGGTACGCCAAAAGACTGAGAAGGTGCCACAGAATTCGCGCGGCGCGATAAGTATCAGTTTCAGTGGTGGGCGTGCTCTCTGGTTGAGGTTCCGCCCTATCAAGGCAAGAAAAAGGGTGCGGATGGCGGTATAGACGGATTGCGCTACATCAGCGACTTAGAAGGCGGTAAGGAAATTAAGCGGAAAATTATCGTCAGTGTTAAAGGAGGTGATAATATAGGGGTGGCAATGGTGCGAGATTTGATGGGTACAGTCCAAAACAACAAGGCTGATATGGGTTGGCTGGTGACTCTGGCAGAACCCACGAAGCCAATGATAGCAGAAGCGGCTAAAGCCGGTTTTTACAGAGCGGGCAACGGTAGAGACTACCCGCGCCTTCAAATTTTGCCGGTTGAAGATTTAATCACCAAACGGAAGCGCCCGGAATTTTTTGATATGAGTCTGGGAGCGCTGGCATTTAAAAAAGCTGAAAAGGAAATGGCATTTGGCGAGCAACAAAGTTTGTTTTAGGGATAGGTAAACCACCGGCAGAGGAGTCAGGCTCGCCCCCCACCGGCACCCCACAGCACCATCTTCCCCGCTGGTTATTACTGCCTGTGACACTATCCGAACTGTCTGCCCCAATTTTCCGCCGCAGCTGCCGGTGAGTCAATCGCCAACCGGCATAACCGTCCGCAAAAAGCCAGACACAACCAATCAGACCGGCTGGCTTTGGTAAAATAGCAGACAGGCGAGGTAAGATGTCATTACCGGCACGCCCTCAGGCGTACTTTGGAAATAGCGAACGCAGGAAAGCAGCAGGAATGAATAAGGGCGATTTAGCATTTACCCCGGCACTCGAACAAGCTCAGCTCATCCGCAGCAAACAAGTCTCGCCGCTGGAGTTAGTCGAGCTTTATCTAGAACGCATAAACCGGCTCGACTCTCAACTTGGCAGCTATTTTACCGTAACAGCTGATATGGCAATTGCGGATGCCAAAGCCAAAACAGAACAGCTGGCTGTTACCGGCAGCCCCTCAGAACTGCCCCCCTTCTTTGGCGTGCCGATTTCCATCAAAGACCTCAACCCCGTTGCCGGTGTGCCCTGCACCTACGGCACCGCAGCCCTGCGCAAGCAGCTGGCCACCCACGATGACGCCGCAGTAACGCGAATCAAGCAAGCAGGATTCATTATTCTCGGCAAAACCGCCACATCTCAAGTGGGTTCCTTACCCTATACAGAACCGGAAGGATTTCCCCCAACCCGCAATCCCTGGAACCTCGACCGCACCCCGGGCGGATCGAGTGGCGGCGCTGCAGCTGCAGTGGCGGCTGGGCTGTGCCCAGTTGCCCAAGGCTCGGATGGCGGCGGCTCGATTCGCGGGCCAGCTTTTTGCTGCGGTCTGGTGGGCCTCAAACCGGCACGGGGGCGGATATCTCACGCGCCGGTGGGCGATTACCAAAATGGGATTTCCATTAATGGCCCAATAGCCCGCACCGTGCGCGACGCCGCCGCCCTTCTTGATGTCATGTCGGGTTATGTCACCGGCGATCCCTACTGGTTGCCCGATCCAGAAATGCCTTTCCTGCAAGCCACTGAGAGAAAACCCGGCTCCCTGCGGATCGCTTTTTCCACTGTCATTCCACCTATGGGGGAAGTCGCGCCGGCGTGCGGGCAAGCTGTGCTGGACACGGTGCGGCTGCTGCAAGATATGGGCCACGAAGTAGAAGCCGGCTGCCCCGATTTCACGGGATTGATTGAGCCTTTTAAAGTAGTTTGGCAAGCAGGTGTGGGGGCGTCTGGCATTCCCACCCCATTGCTGGAAAAAATGAATCTCTGGCTGCTGGAGAATACTGGCTCTGCCGGTGACTACCTGCGGGCTGTTTACCAGATGCAGGCAATTTCACGGCGGACTGTGGCGTTTTTTGACAGTTTCGACGTGCTGGTGCTGCCGGTGTACATGCACGAAACCGTGCGCGTCGGTGAGTGGGCTAACCTCTCTCCGGAAGAGACGCTGGAAAAGATTATTAGTTGGATTGCTCCCTGTCCGCCGTTCAACGCCAGTGGACAGCCGGCTGTGGCGCTTCCCGCCGGTTTTGACCCGGATGGCTTGCCGGTGGGCGTCCAGCTGGTCGGGCGACCGGCTGCAGAAGCCACCCTGCTCGCCCTGGCGGCTCAGATTGAAGAGGCCAAACCCTGGAGCCATCACCGCCCACCTTTTGCCCTGTGAAATTTTGGGGATTTGGAGGTTTGGATTTTTAACCGCAGATCAACGCAGATGAACGATAATTATAACGCAAGTTGCTAGTTACAAGTGAGTCAGTTAGATCCCCCCCTAGCCCCCCGT
>CAZJNL010001105.1:0-2347 GCA_964546515.1 uncultured Oscillatoria sp. | reverse complement strand
AGTGCCGCCTCAGCCTGTACGCGGTGGGTGATATCTTCCACGGTGCCTTCGTAACCAAGCATCTGGCCGGTGGCATCGCAGATAGGGCGGACGTTCTCACAAATCCAGATAACACTGCCGTCGCGGCGACGCACCTGGGACTCAAATTTCCAGACCGCTTTCTGCCGCTGCAACAAATGGATCAGCTCTGCATGCCGGCCCGGCTCAAGGTACAATTGCTCCTTAAGGTTGATAGCAGTATCCGTCATTTCGGCGGGCGAGTGATAGCCGCAGATGCGAGCTAGCATCGGGTTCGCCATCAAGAAACGTCCCTTAATCGTTGCTTGAAATAGCCCCACAACCGCGTTTTCAAAAAAGCTGCGATACCGCGCTTCACTTTGCCGTAACGTTTGCTCTTTTCGGTCTGTGCTGCCATAGAAGCTGGGGGCATACTCTGTGACGCAAGGTTCCAAAACTTCGACATTTAAAGACATGGTTTAGCACGCTCCATGATTGACTAAAGTTATGCGGAGGCGGTCAGCAGTCCTGCGGCGCTCTGCTAGGCAAACTGAAGAGGCGATCTCAATTGGACTGGCGCATTTCACCGGCAGACTGAGGGAGACAGGGGGAGAGGGGGACAACAAGGGGAGAGAAATTCCTTATGGGCGAGCGCCGCCCGGGCCTTATTCCTAAATAAATTAGCCGGATACCAGTAAATTATGAGAATCGCGAATAGGGACAAAACATGGGTTTACGCCAGATTAGGGTTGAGTTCATCCAGGCGTTCGCACCCGTATAGAGGTGGCGTCCGCACATACTTATTTAGGATTCCCCCAGGAGGGTCATTTACAAACACAGGTAGATTCAGTTGTTGACGTCGTATCCAACTGCAAACAGTTCCTGTCAGTCAAGTACAGGGGTTGAGTGTTTGTATTTGTAGTCCTCATTACAAAAACTTGGCTGGGCCGTACTTGTGGTGAAAAACCCGGTTTTTTGGGCACAGGTAGCAGGGAGCCTCGGGCGTGGGAAATGCCTTATCCGACAAGCATTTAAGACAATCAATTAGTTTTCCCGATCGCCCGAAGGGCGAGAGAGCCAAAGCTGGTAGTGGGAAACAAGTGGTGATGTTTAAGGCTGAAAGCCTTGTAAAGCAAGGGTTAGCCTGGGATGTGTCACGACTTCTATCCCACTATCCCAACAACTTTCTCACCCTGCAATTATCGCATAAAATCACTGCGTTTGCTGCCTGCGGCTCGGCAATCCTCCGCAGAAATGTGGGATCGTTTCCCAGCACCGGCACTATTACGGACAGCCTGCCGGTGGGAGCCACCGGTAACGGAGTGTCCGCAGGTGCGACCGACTTTCTCTCAGCGCCCCAGGAGCTTCACTAAGCCGATACCGCCGAAGTAAAGCCCGATCGCAGCACCCGCAAGCAAGCTTTGGGTGAGGGGATCGGTAGAGGGGGTGATCACTGCTCCTAAAATAGCAGATCCCAGCAAAATATACCGCCACCCAGATAACATTTGCCCGGAAGAAACGATCCCCAGTAAACCGAGCAACATTTGGATGACGGGAATCTGAAACGCTATGCCGGTGCTGAACATCAGCAGCAGGACAAATTCAAAGTACCGCTCAATTGACCACACCTGCTCCACCACACCGGCACCGTAGCTGATGAAAAATTGCAAAGCAGCCGGGATCAGCGCTACATAAGAAAACACCAGCCCGCCGGCAAAGAGAACGCTCGATCCCAGCACAATCGGGCCCAGAAACTGGCGTTCCCGGCGAGTCAGCCCGGGCAAAACAAACTGTACGATCTGGTAGAGAATAAAGGGGGTGGCCAATAGCAAGCCGCTGTAGCCGGCAACTTTCAGGGTAACAAAGAAATACTCCCCAGGCCCTAGCTGGAGAAATTTGATGCCTTTTGCCGGCACTTCCAGGATCTCGACAATGGGCTTGACAAACAGGAAGCTGCCGGCTATACCGGCGACAGCGGCAATCAGGGAGTAGAAAATCCGCTGGCGCAATTCCTCCAAGTGGTCGAACAGGGACATCTCAACGTCATCGGGCACTTCGTTGAGATACTCATCTTCTGGGTTGTCGGTGATGTCCGTCGCCTCGGGTGCCGGTGCGACACTCAAGTCTTCTCGGGTTGGGCCTTCTGGATTGGTGTCGGAACCGGGCTTTTGTGCAGTCTCCAGGTCTGGGGAAAGCGTCATGAGTCAGCGTGCAGTCCAATTTATGTTAACCATTGTATCGGGGCGAGGGAGACTGCGCTTTATGCCGGTGAGCTTCTGGAGCGCGGGATCTCTTGTAGAGACGCGATTTATCGCGTCTCCACACTCCTTCTCCACACTCCTGAGGTGCC
>CAZJNL010001104.1:0-2350 GCA_964546515.1 uncultured Oscillatoria sp. | reverse complement strand
TGGGCCGGTAGAGCATGTCCCGCAGGATTTTTTTCAGGTAGGCGATCGCCGAGTCGGGCGGTAGGGCTTCCTCTCGCAGCTTTTTCTGCAGCGACTCAATAATATACTCGGTCGCCTCCACTCCCACATCGGCTTGCAGCAGCAGCGACTCAATCTCGATCACCGCTGCCTGGTTCAGCGGCCCAATGCCCACTATTGCCTTCAGCTGGTTAATCAGGCTGCGGCGGGTTTTGTCCAAGCCTTGCCGCAGCTTCTTCAGCCAGGTAATTTCTTCAATAGAAATGTCATCCGGACGCCGCCCTTGCGCCGCCAGAACTTCCGCTGACCACAAGAACCCCTCGTCAAAGGCCAGTCCCAGCTCCTCCTCAGGAGCCTCCGACACCGCCGCTGCAGGCTTTTCCGTTTCCGGTTCCGGCGTTTCGACCGCTGTGGCTATTAGCCGTTCCAGTCGCGCTTGCCGGTCAGCCTCCCCTCTGGCCCAGAAGGGCAAAGGCTCTCCTGCCGGCGCGATCTCAGCTTCAGCTGCTGGGGCTGGCTCGGCAGTCTCTGGCGCTTCTGTTTCCGGTTCTGCAGGCTCAACTGCCGCCTCCGCAGCGTCTGGCTCCTCACCGGGCGCAACTGCCGTCACGGGTTCAACAGTCTCCGTGACGGCTGCCGGTGCGACTGCAGCATCTGCCGTTTCCGGCTCAGCCGCCGCCTGCGATTGAGCCTCAGCTTCCGACTCAGGTGCCGGTGGCTGCTCAGCCACAACAGTTTTTTCCAGCGCTTGTTGCTGTTTCTGAATATTTTTGTAAGCCGCCTTCGCCCAGAGCAGGTAATCTTCAGCCACAGCCGGCGATTGCGCCATAGGCGGCGCTGGTGGGGCGGCGGTTTCAGGCTGCGCGGCAGCCGGTTTGGCCTGCTCCTCTTGCGGCAGCTCGGGTTTATCGCTAAACTCGCGGCGGAACCAATTAAAAGCCATTACAATTCTTAAACTTTATACCTTAGATTTTAGACTTTAGATTTTAGACCCTCACGAGTCCCTTCTTACCACTCCCTTCTTGGCGTCCTTGGCTCAGGAGCGGTTCGCTTTTCCCTACTCCGTGCTCTCCACGCCCTTCAGTTGGTCAGTAACGCGGCGCAACACCCCGTTAATGAATCGGTGCCCTTCCTCGCCGCTGTAGCGTTTGGCCAGTTCCACCGCTTCATTAATCGCCACCTTGTCAGGGATGCCCAGAAACATCATTTCTGCCACAGCAATCCGCAAAATATCCGCGTCAATGCGGGGCAAACGATTTAACTGCCAGTCTACTAGGGCTTTTGAGAGCGTTTCATCGATCTGTGGTTTTTCGGCACTCACAAGGCTTAGAATCTCCAGAGCGTAGGAGCGGACTTCTTTTTGGTTGGCCAGGTAAATGAATTCCGGCAGCTCCACAGCCCCACCGAGCAGGTTAATCGCCGTTTGGGTCAGGTCGAGAGCATCTTGAAGCATGGCTCTGGCGCTGTCCACAACCTCCGCCCGCGTCTGGCTGCTGAGGAGGCGCTCGCTGCTTCGTTTAAGTTCGGCTGCAGCGGTTTCCAGAGTGTCGTGGACTTCCTGAGTCAGGGTGCGCACAGCCGCCAGCACCACATCTTGCAGCTGCGTGGCTGCTAGTTTATCCGGGTTGGCACTCAGCTGGCTGAGGCTGAGCAGAGCCAGTTCGCGGGCAATTCGTCGGGCTTGCATGGCGGCTGTTTTTGACCTCCGATTTTAATATTTGTCTCAATCTTCTTCTGCGGGTATGACTTGTCTGAGATTCTCAAACCGTAACGGTTCTAGTTTCCTTTCGGGGGTGCTCGCCGGGTAGGGAACAATGGCGGAACTCGGGCTGACGATGCCGCCGGAGATGATCACTTTAAAGGCATCTTCAACCGACATCGAGAGGTTGAGCACCTCATCTTCTGGGACAATCGCATACCAGCCGGTGGTGGGGTTCGGCGTGGTGGGGACGAAAATGCCGATCATGGGAGTGGCCATCTGGGACTGGATGTCGCTGTTAATCGTGCCGGTGACGAAGCCTAGCGTCCACACCCCCCGCCGGGGATATTCCACTAATATCACCCGGCGAAACTTGTCGTTAGAATCTTTCAGCAGGGTTTCTAGCAACTGTTTGAGGGTTTTGTAAACCGAACCTGCAAGCGGAATGGCTTGCAGGAGGCGCTCTCCGACATCTAGCAGCCACCGCCCGACTATGTTGCGGGCCATCAGGCCAATCACTAGAATGCTCAGCAGTGGCACAGCCAGTCCCACCAATAAATTCAGCAGATTCACTAAGATGGGATGGAGGTCATCAAAGGGATTGATCTGCTTGGGAATTTTCGTGAGAAAGTT
>CAZJNL010001103.1:0-2357 GCA_964546515.1 uncultured Oscillatoria sp. | reverse complement strand
ATATCGAATCCAACAAGTCGGTGTCCCTCAGTTAGGATGGCGCGATTAAGCAAATCCAGATTATTGCAGCAGTGGCCTTCTCGCCGCTTGGCCCATTCTGCCCAGCTGGGCTGGCCCGTACTGGGCGCTAGCTGAGAAAGCCGGTTTTCGCTCAAATCTTAATCAAATTTAACGTATCTATAAGAACACGGGCAACTGGCCGCACTCCCTTACGGTTGGCCCAGATCCGGCAGCAGTTCCGGAGGGCAGCGGTAGGAGCGACCGGCACGCGAGCGCAGCAGGCTCGGCAAGGCACACCACCCCTGACACCCGCCAGAGCACAGCAGGCTTTCAGCAGCAGGGTGCGTGCAAGAGTGCCGGCGCACCCTACAGGGGAATTTCACGAAGGGTTGAGGATTGCTATAGATAAAATCCGATAGTTTCCATAAGCCCCATTGCAGAGATTCCCCTCAACCGCCTTGAGGAATGAAGAGATAGGACTTGACCCATGCACTGCAGCGTCTTAGATCCCCCCAACCCCCCTTCAAAAGGGGGGCTAGTATTCTTCCCCCCTTTTTAAGGGGGGCTAGGGGGGATCTGAGTAATGAGACTCTTAGTGGGTAAGTCCTAACAGACTGAGAATAATTACTTATCGACAATCCCCAATCCTTTCCATAGACGCGATTCGAGAGATTTGCCCTCGGCACCGTCAGGGATTAAAAAAACGTAAAAATACTTATAGACTCCATTTAATATTTATTTTAAATTTGACTCCAATGGATCTTCCATTCACCCGCTAAAGGCTGTAAGGTTACCTGTAACCGATTGTAAAGATCGGGATTCCCCTTCGGTTCAGAGCGCGCGACTGAGGGCCCCGCAAAGGTTTCCGAAGGTCGCGGCCCCCCTCTGGCATCCGGAGCGCGGACTGCTGGTGTAGCGCGGCGCAGCCCATCCATAAAGTTAACTAAGTCCATCACCTAACAGCTCATGGCGGTTCCCTAGCCTGGCTCAGGCCAAAGCGAAGGGAGCCGCTGCCAGGATATCTTATGTCTAAATTTTCATCCCAATTTTCCCGACGAAAATTTCTCCTAACCGCTGGTGCGTCTGCAGTAGGCTCAGTGTTGCTCCACGGCTGTTTGGGCAACCCGCCGGAGGATGCTAATGCTCCTAAAATCCAAAAAGTCGAAGCTGTCATCATCCCCCCAGAGCAGCAACCGGAAACCAAAACGGCTAATATTGGCTTCATCGGTCAAACGGATGCCGCGCCGCTAATTATTGCCAAAGAGTTCGGCTACTTTGCCAAGTACGGCGTGCCCGATATCAACTTGACCAAGAAACCGTCTTGGGCCGTGATTCGGGATAAGTTGGAGCTTGAGGCATCTGGCGGCGGGCTGGACGGCGCTATGGTGCTCACTCCCATGCCTTACCAGATGACCCTAGGCACAGTCACCAAAGCCAACAAGAAGATTCCCATGTACCTGGCGCTGCGGCTGAATATCGACGGTCAGGGAATCACAGTGGCTGACACCCTCAAGGATACGGGGGTCAAACTGGACACCTCAGTGTTGAAGGCGAAAGTGGAGGAAGCGAAAGCCGCCGGCAAGCCACTGCGGTTTGCCCACACCTTCAAAGGCGGCAGCAGCGAACTGATGCTGCGCTACTGGCTTGCTGCCGGCGGCATCGATCCAGACAGCGATGTCGTGATTCAGATAGTCCCAGGAGCCCAGATGGTTTCCAATCTGAAAACCGGCGACATCCAGGGCTTCTGCGTCGGAGAGCCCTGGCACCTGCGAGCCATTAACCAAAAAGTGGGCTACACCGCCCTGATTACCGGAGAATTCTGGAAAGACCACCCGGAAAAAGCCCTGGCCTTCCGCGCCGACTGGGCGGACAAACATCCCAAGACTGCCAAGGCGATTCTCAAAGCGGTGATGGAAGCCCAGCAGTGGTGCGACAAGATGGAAAACCGGGAACAGATGGCCCAGATTCTGTCCCGCGAGGAGTATGCCAAAGTCCCGGTAGCAGACATCATCGACCGGCTCAAAGGCAAAATTGACTACGGCGACGGTCGCGTTGTAGAGAACAGCCCTTACATCATGCGCTACTGGCAGAATGGCACAGCCTCTTTCCCCTACCAGAGTCACGACCTGTGGTTCTTGGAAGAAAACATACGCTGGGGCAATCTGCCGCCGGATACCGACACCCAGAAACTCATCAAGCAAGTCAACCGGGAAGACCTGTGGCGAGAAGCCGCTCAGGAGATGAAACTTCCTGATGCTGAAATTCCCAAAACTCCCTCCAAAGGCGTGGAGAAGTTCTTTGACGGTGTGGAGTTTGACCCCGCCAATCCCAAGGCTTATCTGAAGAGCCTGAAAATC
>CAZJNL010001102.1:0-2359 GCA_964546515.1 uncultured Oscillatoria sp. | reverse complement strand
CCATTCTTGGTATCATTAGTAAATCCTAGCTGATATCCTGAATCTAAATGCTTTCTAGCTCTAATTAACGCAGTAAATGCGTCTCCAAATGTAAACGTGAATTCGCCTTTGCATGAGCTAGAGTCACAAGGAAACCCAGAAACATATACCAAATCCCCATCCTTTAAGGTTCTTGAATCGCCCTTTTGAGCTTCCTCATACTCTTGGGAACTATAAAAGTATAAAAGTCCTAAGTCATTGCCCTTCCAGTCTAACTCTGGGTATAAAACTGCTTTGTGAACTTCACCGTCATCCGTTTTGACTTGATACCCAATTCCTGTTTCTGCTGCTGCTTTTTTCTTCAATCTTTTTAATACGTGATCGTTAGTGAGGACTAGATACAGGTATCTTGTCGTGTGCTGCTGCTTGTCAATTAAAATCCCGGATGAAATCTCCTGTGGATAATTCTCAGGGAATACTTGGACTGTAATCTTCTTCGCTCTCATTTCTATTTCCCACTCAGATAGCTTAAGCTCTGAACTAGACGAGACATTTAGTTCCTTCCCAGGGAATAAACCACTAGCCGGCGTGGGGAAAAGGAACGCAGGACTGCACACGCAGGCTAGGGAAACAAGTAGAGTTAAAGTGCGATTCATTAAAATATCAATGCTGCACGACAATTAATTGGAACTACTGGGGACTGCAAGCCACCTCTGCATATTTGCTGTTACCCTCAAGCCAAGCCTTGAAATCTACATATGTGCGACAACTTTTTCCTTCGATCAGAGGGTCGTTGGTAAAGTTGTACCGATTTAACTCAAGCAAAGCGCGCAGAGTTCCCTTGCCATCCTGGCGTGGTTTCAGGGTATAGAGAAGACCCTTACAACCACCACCGCTGCGGTCTGTGACGCAGATTACAGGCTGTTTATTTATCATACCGTAAGTGACGTAACGCGCAGAGCCCGAAGCGATGTACTGGTTCATTCGGTTCGTCACCTGTTCGCAACGCTCTTTGGGGGGATAGCCAGCCAGAGTGAAATCGTCAGAGCGCCAGCGGATAAACTCCCTTTCTCCATTTTCGGTTAGGACAAAGGTAGTGTGCGTGCCGTTGGCGTTTGGCTTGCAAACGAAACTAACTGATCCAGCTTGAGCGGCGTTCCTGCCTACAGCAATAAGAGCCTTTTCCCCGATCCTCACGATAGAGCTAACAGCGCCAAGTCCCTGTTGCCAAGCTATGACCATAATTAGCGGGGATAGGATTGCCAACTTCAGCCCCAGAGGAATTGAGGCTGCCCATCCAGTCAGTCGGGATACCACCAAGGGTATCATTGGCCTTGTAGGGACAGGAAGAGGTGGGACAGGAGGTGGGGCAGGAGGTGAGACTACCCAAGTTCTCCTAAAGTCTTTTATATCGTGCAGTACAGCGTCAGCTGATTGATACCGGCCTTTCCGGCAGTCTTCATGCACCATTTTTTCGAGAATTTTTTTCAGCCGCTCGCTAACCTGTGGTTGGTTAGGCCAGATGACTTGACCTGTGTGAGGATCTTTTAAATTGCTAGGCTCTAATCCTGTCAGAACCTCAAGAGCCGTCATCCCCAGAGCGTAAATGTCACTGTTGAATTGTGGCCCCCCTTGGAATTGCTCTATAGGGGTGTACCCTTCTGAGAGAATCCGAGTCGGTTTTTTTTGTGGGCTGTAGTTGGCCGTTTGAGCGACAACCTCTTTTACCGAACCAAAATCGATGAGGAATAAACAGCCGTCTGGCTCTCGCCGCATCAAATTTTCGGGCTTTATATCCCGGTGGATAATCCTTTGGCTGTGTAAAAATTTCAGGACTTCCAGCACGTCTTGCAACAGCTCAGCGACTATATCTTCCTGAAATCTGGTTTTTTGATCTAGTTCTTCCCTAAGAGTACGTCCCTGAATCAACTCCTGTACTAAGTAAAACTGCTGATTTTCGTCAAAAAAAGCGAAAAACCTGGGAATATGGCTATTTCTGGGGGGGTCGGTCAAGGCGAGGAGGACAGTCGCCTCACGTTCAAACAGCTCCTTGGCCTTGGTGAACTGCTCTGGATCGCTACTGGTAAAGTAAAAGTGTTTGACGGCACGGTATCTGCCCGAAGCGTGCAAGTCTTCTGCCAGGTACGTCTGGCCAAATGTACCAGCGCCTAGAAGTCGGATGATTCTGTAATGGCTACCCACTATGGCGTCTGGTAATAGAGGCATGACACACCACCGTTGAACTTGTCTGGTTGTTGGTTCTCGATTATACACTAAGAATTCAAAAACTGCAAACAGCACGGTAAAATCCACCGGCACCCCCCACCCCACCGGCATCCCCCACCGGCACCCCCCCCGGCATCCCCCACCGGCACCCCCA
>CAZJNL010001101.1:0-2362 GCA_964546515.1 uncultured Oscillatoria sp. | reverse complement strand
CAAGTCAACCTGATGGCCAAACCATAAAAACGGTGAGCGTCCCATCAATTTCTTTAGACGAGTTGTTTCCATCTGATGAAATAGGCGTTTTAAAATTGGATGTAGAAGGTCATGAGTTCAGCGTCTTACAAGGAGCCAAAAATTTGCTAAAAAAGCCTAAAATTCGCGGTCTTTGAAGAACATGGCGAGTATCCCACAGCTGTGACTGGATACTTTGAGGAAATGGGCTACAGTGTGTTTCGCATCCAACGGAAGTTTTTCGGTGCCGCACTTCTAGCGCCAGACTCTAAAGTCACGCGGACTAAATGGGAACCGACAAGCTTTCTCGCTACGCAGCTGCCAGAACGGGCGAGTAGACGTTTTAAAGAATCAGGGTGGAAAGCTCTAAAAGGAACCAAATAGATATTTATTGTGCTGTGGCTCAAGATAGGCTGAGTCAGGCAGGAAAATGATGCGGAAAACAACGCCGGCATTGGCCCATTCTTCCCCTGCGACCACACAACTAGACTGGACGTGGGCGCACACCTTCATCCTGCTACAGTTTGGCCTTCAGATATTGCTGCTTTTCCCTCAATTCGGGGTACTGCGGGCACCCATGCGGAGAGCTTCATTCGCCCTCAGTTTGTTTTTGTTAGTGCGGCTGCGCGGAAAAGGCCCCAGACATAAGGCCACTAGCCCAGCACTCTTGGTGCTGGCAATCATGGTGCTGGAGTTCAGTTTTCACCCCTTCCACAATACTCTGGCGGCAGCGGCGGCTCAATGCGTTATGTACGCTGCTATTCTCGGCCCCCTTTTCTGGGTCAGCCGTTTAAAGATTACGCCTAAGGGGTTTGAGACTTTGATTTTTGTGATCTGGGCCTTCCACACCCTGAGTGCCAGTGTAGGGGTATTGCAGACGTACTTTCCAGGTCAGTTTCAACCGGCTCTTTCAACAGCTGTTCAAAACCAAGAATGGGGGGGGGAGAACCTGCTGATCGCATTGGCGAGCGGGGAAGTGGTTTACAGGCCGATGGGCTTGACCGATGTACCGGGCGGGGCAGCAACGGCGGGGTTTTATGCCCTGCTTTTCGGTGTTGGCATTGCACTAAAAGAACGAAAAGCGATTTTACGGATTGCTTGCATCGGTAGCGCCGGACTTGGTCTTTTCTGCATCTACCTGTCCCAACTCCGTTCTATTTTGGTATTGGCTGCTATTTCTATGGTCTGTCTGGCAGCAGTGTTAGCCAGAACAGGACAATTTGGGCGTCTGACAGCTATGAGTGCGGGCGTTACAGCACTTTTTATGGGAACCTTTACTTGGGCGGTGGCTCTTGGTGGGGAATCAACACTCGCACGCATCTCTAGCTTGTTTGCCGATCGCCCTGAGGAAGTTTACCAGCAAAACCGTGGTTTCTTCTTGCAGGATACCCTTGAAAACCTGTTGCCTCAATATCCTCTGGGGGCTGGACTAGGGCGTGGGGGAATGATAAATAGCTATTTTGGTGACAGTAGTGACCCGTTTAGTCAGCCCCTATGGGTAGAAATCCAGTTGACTGGGTGGCTCTATGACGGGGGTGTGCCGCTAATCATTGCTTACAGTGCTGCACTTTACTTGGCCTGTCGCACTGCCTGGAAAATTGCCATTAGTCGGGAATTGGGTGACTTTAAGCTCTGGAGCGGGTTGATTTTTGCTTATAACATAGGGGCTGTGGCGATTACTTTCAATTACCCGCTCTTTATCGGTGAAGGCGGAATGGAGTTTTGGTTGCTGAATACCGCACTGTTTGTTGCCGATCGCAATAGCGGGATGCGGGATAAGATAACTTCTAGAGGGTATAGGCTATGAAGTCTTATCTGCTGGTAGCTGCTGATTTTGTAACGACGGGTGGGATGGATAGGGCTAATTTTGCTCTCGCTGACTACCTGGCGCGACAGGGGGAGCGGGTGCATCTGGTTGCCCATCGAGTTGCTCCAGGTTTATTGGCTTATCCGAATGTTACACCCCATCGGGTGCCGAAGGTGGCGAATTCTTATTTGCTCGGTGAACCCTTGCTCAACTGGGTGGGGCGCTCCCAGGCGCAGCGCGTGATGAGTGCGGGTGGGAGGGTGCTGGTGAATGGCGGCAACTGCCAATGGGGAGATGTCAATTGGGTGCATTATGTTCACGCAGCGCACACACCTGAAAATCGGGCTGGGCTGTTGCGCCAGATCAAGGGGGCGGTTTCTCATCAAATCTTTCTTGCTGCGGAACGGCAGGCTTTGCAATCCGCTCGGGTGATTATTGCTAACTCAGATAGCACAAAACGGCATCTGATTGAGAGATTGGGTATTCCAGAGGCGCGAATTCATACGGTTTACTATGGCATCGCTCCACAAATCTTCT
>CAZJNL010001100.1:0-2364 GCA_964546515.1 uncultured Oscillatoria sp. | reverse complement strand
CCGGAAGAAAGCATATATACAAAACCCGTCTTCAGTCGCAGTTTTGTAAAAACCATCCTTTCGGATGCTAAAAAATATATGGGAGTGCCGGCTCTGGGCTGCCTGTCGCCTGGGAGGGTTTAGACGGTGTTGGTCAAGTAATTGTTGAGTGTGCTGCCGGTGAGAAACCGAGTTTCTCTGGCTGGGGGAACTCATACCCCAGCCTTTGGCCATCGAGCGCACCTCTATGGCCTTCACTTTTTCTTTATAAACACCCTCTCAGTAGGGGCGGGTTTATAGATATGTTTTGACACCAGCAGATATCCTGAATAAACCCGCCCCTACCCCAATACTTCAAGGGATACCTCTCCCCAACCCCTCTCCTAAAAAGAGAGGGGCTTGAGTTCCCCCCCGCCCAGGCAGGATACTGTTGGCCAATCCGTGAAGCGCGACGCGCCACATTCGACCGTGCCAGCCTCCGATCTCCAGCTCCGGTCAATTGCCCTGACATTACTTTTACTCTCCCTCTTCCTCTTTCTTCTTTCTTCTTGGCGTCCCTTCACGGGGGCGGTTCATTATTAAAAGTAAATCAATCAGACGTAATATTACCGCCCCTCTCCACCCGGGTACGGGGGAGAGACATAGGGTGCTGCAAGAGAGCACATCAATTCGCCAACAGTCTCCTGGTAGGGAAGGGGGGTTAGGGAAGCCTTATCCCTTGAAGTATTGGCCCCTACCCGCCCCGATCTGTACCGCGCCCCTACAACGGGTGAACTTGGCCCCTAGAGCGCCAGAGAAATTCTGCTTTCCTTCCCGAATCCCGGAGGGCGAACCGCCAGCTCGCGATAAAATCCGGAAAAGCGATCTTAAAAATTTGTTTTTTTGGGAGCTGAAACCCTTTTTTATTCTGGCTTTCAGAGGCTTTCAGCACTTGCCTAATCAAAAATCAAAAATCAAAAATCGATAGGCCAAGGAAAAGCGTGCGGATTGTCCCTCAGAATTAACTAGCAGATCCTCTCCATAAGAAATTACCTCCACAAAGAGGATATAAATAAAAAAAACATTAAAAAACCTTAAAGAGCAATTCAACGCAAGCGGATTCAGTCACATGATAAACAACCTTTTCGACGAGCAAATAGAGTCCTCACTCCAGCGTCTGGAAGCGCTGATGCAAACGCCTGCCGACGGCTTGCCGCTGCCGCAAAAACAGCTGCTGGCCACCGCCCTAACAGAACTGGCCATTACCCTGCAACAGCTGCAGGTGGCCGGTGAGGAATTGCAAGCCATAAATGACGAGCTAGCGGCTGCCCAGCAGGCCTTGGAGTGGGAGCGCCGGCGCTACCAAGAGCTATTTGAATTTGCCCCGGACGCTTACTTAGTCACAGACACTGCAGGCGCGATCTTGGAAGCGAACCGCGCCGCAGCCGCTCTGCTCAATCGCCCCCAGAACAACCTGATCGGGAAACCGCTCAGCCTGTTTGTGGCCCGAGCAGACCGCCAGAACTTTCGCAACCTGCTCAACCAGTCGTGGTCACAGGAAACTGCCCAGCTTGTCGTCAAAGAGGGGGAACTCCACCTGCATGCCGGTGGCAGGCTGTTTGCCGTCGCTTTCACCCTCGCCCCGATTCCCGACTCCACCGGCATTCCTGTCGGCTGGCGCTGGCTGCTGCAAGACACAGGGAAATTGAGCCAGTCCCGAAAGCCTCTGGAGGAGATAGAGGAGGAAACCCGCCAACTGAAGTTTCAATCCCGCATCCTGTCTCATGTCAGCGACCCTCTGGTGGCCACTGATAGCGAGGGCCGCATCACCTATTGGAATCAGGCCGCAGAACAGTTATACTACATAAAATCAGATAAAATTCTAGGCCAGCCCGCAACTGTTGCCTATGCGGTTCGCTGGCTCAACCCCTCGGATGAAGCCGCTGCCCGGGAAGCGCTCAACAGCACCGGCTCTTGGCGCGGCGAACTCGTCCACCTCAACAGGAGCGCCAAAGAAATCTATGTTGAGGTTTCTGCTAGCCGGCTCAAAGATGAGACGGGTGCCAGTGCCGGTCTTGTCAGTGTTATCCGAGATATCAGCGAACGCCGGAGAGCGCAGCTGACAAAAGACGAGTTTATCTCCACAGTCAGCCACGAACTGCGCACCCCCCTGACCTCTATATACGGCTCCCTGGGTTTGCTCACCGGCGGCTTGCTGCAAGCGCAGCCCGAAAGAGCTCAGCGGATGCTGGAAATTGCCGCCACCAACACTGAGCGCTTAGTGCGCCTGATCAACGACCTCCTGGATCTCGAGCGCATGACATCCGGTCAGATCGCCCTCAAGAAACAGAACTGCAACGCCGCCGATCTGATGGTGCAGGCGTCCGACCTGATGCGGGACATGGC
>CAZJNL010001099.1:0-2364 GCA_964546515.1 uncultured Oscillatoria sp. | reverse complement strand
CACCCACGGAGACTGCCCCTTGGGGGGATCTAAATGGCAAAGTTTTCGCGGCCAAGCAACTCGGGTTATCCTAGCAACGCCAACTGGAAATCAGTATGTCAAACCAATCAGATCCCCCTGCACTTCCCCCATCTGTACAGCGAGTTGTCCCCGTATTTCGCTATGCCGGCTGGACGAGCTTCTGGGTGCAGGTCGTCCTAGCCGTTATTGCTAGCCTGATTTTCTTATTTGCTGGGCTTTCTGGCAGCGCTCCTCGCACCGCCGCCGGTGCTGCCGTCAACAATCCAGGAAGCGGGCCGGGCCTGTTTTTTGCCGTTTGCGGACTGCTAGCGCTGGGCGTCAGTATCTACTGGGCTTTTCGTTACACCCGTCTAGCTCAACAGCTGCAATCCTCCAATCCCAACCTGCGCCCCAAGAAGGCAGACGCCGTGCAACTGCTGCGGCGCGGCTTGATAGTGAATCTAGTGGGGATGGGTTTGACCCTCATGGGGGCAGAAGCGATTACCGGCACCCTGGTGGGCAAGGCTTTAGCCCAGCCACAGGCGTTATTTGGCATGGGGGTCGATTTCAGCAAACTCATTCAACCCCTGGATATCTTTGTGGTGCTGGCAAACACGCACACGCTGGTGGCTCACTTTGCCGGCATTCTCACGGCGCTGTGGCTGATCAATTCTGTGAACCGGCAGTAGCGACAGTCGGAGGTGGCGCTCAAAGAAACACGAGCGCCCGACTTTCGTTCGTTTATAATTTACGCCCAAGCCATCCGCAATCCGTGCGGAACCCGCCGAATTTGCTATCTAGTAAACTTCCCGCATCCTGTGAATCAACCGCTAACAGCTCGCGGCGCACAACTGAGAAGCAGGTGACGGTTGCAGCCAATACAGTTTCAATCGCCTTCAGCTATTCGCTGCGATTTCAAGCTTGAGATTTCAGATAACAATTTAATTTTTTTGTCAGCTAAAATCTAAAATCTAAAATTTATCTTGGCTGTCAGGCTTCAGAGGTCATTTATAAATAAAAAGTGAAGCCACAATAAACCGGGTTCCTTGTGGTGGGGAAAGATGCCAAGATAAACCCGGTTTCTGAGATGTCTGGACACCAGTTAATAAACCGGGTTTCTTGCCCTCTTCCCACCGATTTTTCGGGTATCAGATGCCAAGAGAAACCCGGTTTCTGAGTTTTCTGGACACGAGTTAAGAAACCGGGTTTCTTGCCCGAAGTTTCTGAGATTTCTGGACAGGTGTTCTAGTTGCTCAAAACCAGGTTATCTCGGTGAACGACGGTTTCCGCACCGGCATGGCCCAAAATGCTGGGAATTTCTTCCGATTTGCGCCCCCGAATCAGCTCCAGTTCGGCGCTGCTGTAGTTAACGAGCCCTCTGGCAATTTCGCGACTGTCTGGAGCTAGCAGCTGCACGGCATCTGAGGCGTGGAACTCTCCTTCGACTTGGGTGACACCGGCAGCGAGTAACGACTTGCCCCCCTGACAAATCGCTGCCACGGCTCCCGCATCTAGGTAAATCTTCCCCGCTGGCACCAAGCCGTGGGCAATCCAGCGCTTGCGGGCGCTGTCAGCTCGGGGTTGGGGCTGGAACTGAGTCCCGACCGGCTCTCCCTGGAGAATTTTCTCGATGTTTCTGGGATTGCTGCCGGCGGTGATGGCGGTGCGCACGCCGGCGCTGGTGGCAATCCGGGCTGCCTGAATTTTTGTGGCCATGCCGCCGGTGCCCCAGCCGCTCTTGGAGTCGCCGGTTTGCACCTGCAATTGCGCCAGTTCGTCGAGGCGCTGCACTAGGCTGATGGGCAGGGCGTCTGGATGGCTGCGGGGATCGGCTGAGTACAGCCGGTCTACATCGGTGAGTATAAACAGCCAGTCGGCTTCGATTAAGCTGGCTACCAGCGCTGAGAGGGTGTCGTTATCCCCAAACTTGAGCTCTTCGGTTGCTACGGTGTCATTCTCGTTGACGACCGGCACCACGCCCAACCGCAGCAATTCTTGGAAGGTGTTGGAGGCGTTCAGGTAGCGGCTGCGCTGCACCAAGTCGGTGCGGGTGAGCAGCACCTGGGCCACGGGCTGGTGCAGGGAGCTAAATAAGTCATCGTAAACCCGCATCAGGCGTCCCTGGCCCACTGCAGCCACTGCCTGCTTGAGGGCAATGTTGCGGGGGCGCTCAGTCAGTCCGAGGCGGGCGCAGCCTACTCCCACGGCTCCTGAGGAAACCAGAACGACGCGGTTACCCTGCCGGCGCAGGCCGGTGAGTGTTTCTACCAGGGTGGCAATGGTGGAGAGGGCCAGGTTGCCGGTGGCCGGCACAGTTAGGCTTGACGTGCCTATTTTGACGACTATCGTTTGCGGCATATTTCA
>CAZJNL010001098.1:0-2370 GCA_964546515.1 uncultured Oscillatoria sp. | reverse complement strand
TGGCGCATTGAGCCGCCGGCACCCGATATGCCGGTGGCTGCCTTTGCCAGTCCGGAAGGCTGGGTGCGAGTTTGGCCGCACCGGCACCTGATGGACGGATTTTTTATGGTGCGACTGAGGCTGGGGAAGTGATATCAGCGGTACTGGGCACTGGGCATTGGGAACTGGGCATTGACGGGTTTATCAGTAGGGCCGGTTTATCAGTGCGAGCCGCTGTGGGGCAAATTTTTCTGGCCTTCCCCGCCCCCACCGCCTGATAAATAATATTATTTCCGGTTGTGTGCGTATAATACGGCAGAATCAGTGCCTGCCGCTATACAAACTTTCGCCCGCCTGCGCGGGCTATTATTTATGGGGGCCGGTTAACCGGATTTTATATAATATCTCGGCAAGCGGAATTGACAGAAATGCTAATATTTCAAATATCAAGTTGGTGGAGTCTTGCGCCCAGCCGGCAGAGCTAGGGCGCGTGACTGCGGGCGCAAGGTCGGTCAAGGTTTACTATTTAGGCTTGCCGATACCCGGAGTTTCTTCTGGTTTGACCTCAGGTACAAAGTCAGGACGATCTTTGTCTTCCCAGCCGGCGGGGCGCTTGGAGTTATACCAAGCGATGGAGCCAAAAACGACGGCGGCGATAAACCCGACTGCATAGACTGCAGTAAAGGCCACTGGAAAATGGGAGGTGCCGGCAGATACATCCATCAGAATAGGCATAAATGATGACTCGCATGAGCGACAGCAAGATCAGTATAACCAGCAGTCACGATCCCTTGGGTCAGCCTTTAGATAAAAAAGACTACAGCTGCTTTGCAAAAGGGGCAGGTAAAAATTGTTTTCCAGGACTTATATGATGTCCGCTAGGATTGATTTGCTTGAGTTGTAGGGGCGCGCTATCCCCGGGGCGGGTTCACTCCAGATATCTGCAGGTGGCAAACGATATCTCCGCCCCTACTGCGGGAGGCAAAAGTTGTTAATGAACCCGCCCCTAACATAGAAAAACGATTCTAGCGGAATTAATATTAGGCAAAAGGAAGCGCCGGCTGCTAGCAGTAGGGTGCGTTAATAGCGCACTCTACTGCCCGAGCTTGGTGTCAAGGATGGGGGACTGCGCCCATCTTGCCATCCCCCCACGCTTAGCTGTGGGCGGCTGCCTGCTTGAGGAGATCCGGCTGCTAATAACGCCGGGAAATGTCTGCAAGAGGCTGGCAAATACAGTTCTACTGAGGGTTATAACCCTGGTCGGAGTACCCTCCGGCGCTATTAGCACTGTCGGAGTAGCCGGCACCGGCACCGGTACTGGCGGTATTTTGCTGAGGCTTGGGGGGGAGGTCATAGTAGGTTATACTTGCCGGGATAGGTTGAGCCTTGATACTGGCTTTACGGCCCTCTAGCTGGGGCAGTTCTGGGAATTGCTCAACCGGCATGCCTGCTACCGCTTCCCTCATAAACGCCCGCCAAGTAGAAGCCGCCGTGCCGCTAGTGCCCCCGGTGGGATAGCTGTCATCGTTACCCAGCCAGACGCCCGTTACCAGTTGGGGGATATAGCCAATAAACCAGAGATCGCGGGCTTCCTCCGAGGTGCCGGTTTTGCCCGCCACAGGCCGGCCCAGATAGGCCGGCTTGCCGGTGCCTTCGAGCACCACCCCTTCCAGCATCCAGGTCATAATAGCCGCCGAGTCCTTATCCAAGGCTTGTTTGAGTTTTAAATTGGCCTCATAGAGAACCTGACCCCGCCCGTCGATCACCCGGCGGATGCCGTGGGCTGGCACATGCTTGCCTTGAGCGGCCAGAGTGGCGTAGCCGTTGGTGAGTTCCAGCAAATTCACCTCAATAGCCCCGAGGGCCAAGGCGTAGTAGGGTTTGAGTTCGGTTTTAATCCCCATATCGTGGGCCAGTTTGATAGTCGGTTCAAACCCCACTTCCGTCAGCACTTTCACAGCGACGACATTAACCGATTTAGCGAGGGCTTCCGCCATCGAAATCCAGCCGCCGCGATAACTTTTGCCGTAGTTTTCCGGTTTGTAGCCATCGACGCGCATGGGCAGATCCCGGTAGCCGTCGTAAGGCGAGAAGCCGGCGGCGATGCCGGCGGCATAGACAAAACTCTTAAAAGTCGAACCCGGTTGGCGCATCGCCTGAGTGACGCGATTGAATTCACTCTCGCCGAAGCCGTAGCCGCCGACCAGGGCCTTAACTTCGCCGTTGCGCGGGTCAATTGCAACCATTGCTGCCTGCTCAAACCCCTCAGCCGGCCCATCGTATTCCACCGCCTCCTTAACCACCTGTTCCGCCACCTCCTGCCACTTGAGGTTGAGGGTTGTCTCCACCGTCAGACCGCCCTTTTTCAGGGCCTCTTTGGAGATATACTTG
>CAZJNL010001097.1:0-2371 GCA_964546515.1 uncultured Oscillatoria sp. | reverse complement strand
ATAAATCCCGTCTCTACAAGAGAAGGCTCGATAAATCCCGTCTCTACAAGAGAAGGCTCGATAAATCCCGTCTCTACAAGAGAAGGCTCGATAAATCCCGTCTCTACAAGAGAAGGCTCGATAAATCCCGTCTCTACAAGAGAAGGCTCGATAAATCCCGTCTCTACAAGAGAAGACGCGATAAATCGCGTCTCTACAAGAGAAGACGCGATAAATCGCGTCTCTACAAGAGAGCTAGACTCCGGAGTTCTGAGAAGCTCGAGCAGCGCCTGAAAGCGTTCCCGATCCGCAACAGCCACAAAATTCGCCAGGGGAATGCCGGCTAAAGATGCCGGGGAGCTGTTGAGCTTCAGCGCTGCGGCGCGGTTGGCTTCCAAGATCGCGCCACTGCTGTCTGTCACCAAATAACCGTCAGGGGCAAAGTCGAACAGCTCCTGGTAGCGCCGGCTCTCCGCTTCTAGAGAATTGTAGCTGGCAACCAGCTGCTGGTTGAGGCTCTGGAGTTCTTGGTTGGAGGCGTACAGTTCCTGGTTGACACTCCCCAAATACTCGTTGGAGAGCTGCAGCGCCTCGTTGGTTGACTCCAGTTCCTCGTTGGTGTTGTGGATCTCTTCGTTGGCCACCTCAAGCTCCTCATTGGTAGCTTGCAGTGCCTGGTAAGCGGTTTCCAGTTCCTGGTTGGTGCTCTGGAGTTCTATTTGCAACTGGCAGTAGCGCGTCACGTCGCTGAAGGTGATGCCGGCACCGAAAATGTTGCCGCTGTCTCGAAGCAGCGGGCTGACCTGAATTTCCAGGTAGCAGGTCTTGTTATCTGGGTGCAAAAATGCCACAGGCGATATTACCACCGGACGGCGTTCCGCACAAGCCTGCTGGATGCGACCGCGCAGCTCCACCGGCCTGTAACACACTTCCAGCTCCTGAAATGGCCGGCCCACATCCTTCTGTGTCAGTCCCAGCAGCGCATGCGCCTGCGGGTTAACCATCGCTAAATTACCCTTGACATCTACCACAATTTGTGCTATGGGAAGAGAGTCGAAGGCTTGCTTGAGCAAATGCAAGTCGCCCGGAGGCGGGTTGCTGGTTTCAGGAGTGGAAGCACTGAGGAGCGGGCGCTCGCGGGTGCCGGTCGGCGGCCCCTTGGCAAAGATGCCCGCTTTCAGGTTGCTTGGGGTGAAGAGGTTGGAGCCGGCAAGCTGGATTTGGGCCAGCGGTGGCTTTAGCTTGCCCAGGAACAAGAAGCCGGTGTCTTTGAGGGCGAAGTGGAAGCGCTGCAGGATGCGGGCGCAGGTGTCGGCACTGATGGAACCCGGGGGGTTGCGACAAACTAGCAGGTCTAAGTGGGGAAGGGGGGCATCCTGCAGCAAGTCGTGACGGCCAAAAATTAGCGATCGCCGCAGATCGTGGCGGAAGGTGTAGCGGGATGCCACCAACTTGAAATATTTGTCCCGCAGTTCTGGGGGAATTCCCCAAATGTCTTTTTCCGTATATGATGCCTGACGGGCTTGCGACAGGGCATCCTCCGAAGTGTCTGTGGCGTAGATTTTCACCCGCGCTCGGAACGCCTGAGCACCCAAGGCTTCCGCGAGCGCGATGGCCAGGGTGTAAGCGTCAGCACCGGCACCGCAACCGGCAACCCACGCCCGGATTGGCTCTGTGTCTGACAGAGCCCCTAGGATGTGCGGGACAGTCTCAAAGCACAGGCACTTCCAAGCATGCTCTGTCCGGAAAAAGCCGGTGCGCAAGCGCAGCAGGCTGTGGGACAGGCGGCTTACCTCATCTGGGTGCCGCTCCAGATAGTCTTGGTAGTCGCTGAAGGTTCCCACCCCAACCGCCTGCATGCGCTTTTTGAGGGAGCGCATCAGGTTGGGGCGCTTGCAGCCTGAGAAATCTTCGCCAGCTCGCCGCTCCAAGAAATTCAGCAGGTTTTCCAGTGTTGGGTCAGGGGTGGCATGGTTCATCGTTTGTAGTAAGGACTTCAGTCCTTCCTTGCAGTGGCAATGTCAAGAAAAAGGTGCTGCCCTCACCCGGAGTGCTCTGGGCCCAAATGCTCCCCCCGTGCGCCAGGGCGATGGTGCGGCAAATCGCCAAGCCCAAGCCGGTGCCCCCTTTCTGGCGAGAGTCTGCGGTATCCACCTGCTGAAAGCGCTCAAAGACAGTCTCCAGCTTCTCTGGTGGAATGCCCCGCCCTTGGTCTTTGACCGCGATCAGTAATGAGCGCCCTGTGTTCAGTGAGGTGAGACGCGATAAATCGGCGTCTCTACTTGAGGGGGGGGAATAGGGGGTGGGAGAGGGGGGGGAAGAGGGGGGGGGAGACGCGATAAAAACCGTCTGTAGAACAGGGGGGGAGGCGCGAGTTATCGCGTTACAAGAG
>CAZJNL010001096.1:0-2375 GCA_964546515.1 uncultured Oscillatoria sp. | reverse complement strand
CTACTTTTCTAGCTCCCCCCTTTTTAAGGGGGGCGGGGGGGGATCAAAAGGGGGGGGGGGGGGATCGAAGGGGGAATGGGGAGTGACGGAGTGGGGTGCGTTCCTACTTTTCTAGCTCCCTCCTTTTTAAGGGGGGCGGGGGGGGATCGAAAGGGGAATGGGGAGTGACGGAGTGGGGTGCATTCCTACCTTTCTAGTAGTGGGGTGCGTTCCCGGGGGGAACGCTACTTCTGCTTATTCCGGCCAAAACCGGCAATCGCGCGTAGATATTAGCAAACCGAGGGAAAATGTTATGCTACAGCGGATTCATATTAACCAGCACCACATCAAAGCCAATGCCAAAGGCGCAAATAAGCCGGTGATTTCCGTGAAGGCCGGCAAGTCCAGCACTTACGGAAATCAAGTAGAAATTCTCGATGAAGCCGGCAATGTAATTGCAACTGTAGTTTACAGCCCCGACAAGCCTCTGAGCTGTGGGGCGAGGGTTTGGATTGAAACCCGGGCAAACATCCGAGTTGACGGACAGCCCCTGGAGTGCACCGGCAGCCCCACATAGCAGTTGAGTTTTCCAAGAAACCGGGTTTCTTAAAGAAACCCGGTTTCTGACCCCCATTCTGCAAACCGGGCCGGCTGCCGGTGCAGCCGCCAATTGTGAAAATAATCTAAAATTATCCCACAAAACAGTCTTCAGGAGAGAAAATGAACGGGAAGCCACTTATGTTTGAGAAAATACAGCCAACCAATGAATCGCCCTCTCCACACTCTAGGAGTTCCGCCCAATGCCTGGGCAGTTGATGAAGCGATCGCGGATATCACTCGCCCTCCCCTCGACGCGCGATCGGTTACTTTGGCTACAGAAACCAAGACATTGCGCCTGGACTTGGCGAAAGCCGCGATTCTGGTGATTGACATGCAGAATGACTTCTGTCATCCTGATGGCTGGCTGGCGCATATTGGCGTGGATGTGACACCGGCACGGGCACCCATTGGCCCATTGCAGGCGCTGCTGCCGGCACTGCGCCACGCCGGCATTCCGGTGATTTGGGTGAACTGGGGAAACCGCCCGGATTTGCTCAATATCAGTGCCGGTTTGCGCCATGTGTACAACCCGACCGGCACCGGCATCGGGCTCAACGACCCCCTGCCCACAAATGGCGCTAAAGTCCTGGCAGCCGGCAGTTGGGCAGCCGCCGTGGTGGACGAACTAGAACAGCTGCCGCAAGATATCCGGGTGGATAAGTACCGCATGAGCGGTTTCTGGGACACCGCCCTGGACAGCATCCTGCGCAACCTGGGAAAAACGACCTTATTCTTCGGTGGAGTGAATGCCGACCAGTGCGTGATGACCACTCTGCAAGATGCCAACTTTTTAGGCTATGACTGCATCTTAGTACAAGACTGCACTGCCACAACTTCCCCCGAATATTGCTGGCAAGCAACCCTTTACAACGTCAAGCAGTGCTTCGGTTTTGTAACCGATTCTCAAGCTATTTTTAAGGCAATAAAAGAATGATAAGAAGGGGCACATGCCCCGAATGACTGACAGCTGTATTCGCCCAAAAATCCTTGCATTAAAAAGGAAAACTTAAGATGATTACATCTCTGCGCTGCGTGATTCCGGTGGTCAAATCTCCTAGGGACTACCAAGCTTATCGCATTAGCCCTCGCGACACCAACCGTCTGGCGATTGTGTTTGAACCGTCCAGCGCAAACGCCTCCCTAACCTATTGCGTTGAAATTTTCGATGTCGGCGGGAAGACGCCCCCCAACCGGCATCTCTACGCAACTGAAATGTTTTTCATCCTCAAAGGAGAAGGGCGAGCTCACTGTGACGGCAAAAGTGTGCCGGTCAAAGCGGGAGACAGCATTTTAGTGCCGCCCACCGGCACCCACGTGATTGAAAATACCGGCTCCACTCGCCTGTACGCCTTGTGCATAATGGTGCCCAATGAAGACTTTGCGGAACTGATTCGCAGCGGGACGCCGGTGGAGCTCGACGAGGAAGATTTAGCTGTCCTTTACCGGAAAGACGCCCTCGTTGCATGCTAGCATGATTTGGCGATTTTCTTGTAGAGACGCGATAAATAAGACGCGATAAATCGCGTCTCTACAATACCGTCGTACAGGCTGTGATATAAACTGAGGAGAGAAAAACATTTGAAGCTGCTAGGAGAAGAGGAACGGCTGTGAGCGTAATTTTGCACATCACAAAGCGGGAAGAATGGGAGCGAGCCAAATTGGCGGGAGTCTATCGCGGCGATACGCTGGAATCTGAAGGCTTTATCCACTGTTCGGAACGGCAACAAGTTATCCCAGTGGCAAATACCTGGTTTCCGGGTCAAAAGGGACTGACACTCCTTTGCATTGACTCGCAG
>CAZJNL010001095.1:0-2377 GCA_964546515.1 uncultured Oscillatoria sp. | reverse complement strand
TTCCGCCGTGGGCGGATTTGGTCTTGAGCTAAATCAGGCAATATGAACAAGGGGTTAGCAGCCAGCTTTTTTAACCCTCCTACCCCCTTTCCGGCATCCGGGAGGGGGGTAGGGTTAATTCGTCTTGTTGAAGCTTCCAAATGCCCGTAAAAATGAGCAAAAAAAAATTCTCCCAAAACCCTTGACAGAGACTAGATTTGTGTTCATAATGAAATCAGCAGCAGTCAGGCAAGCAAAAGTAACGCCCCGTTGCGGAAAGTGATGCGGGAGGTGAAGCGGAGCGAGTCAGACTGCCGGCTGTGAACTGAACTAGGAGAATAGAACCCATGAAAAACAAGACTGTTATGCCCAAAATTGCCGCTCCCGTTGAGCGCACCTCCCCCGCGACTGCCGGTGCTAACAATGCCGGCACCGGAGTGGACGCATCAATTCTGTCACTCGGAGGGTTGTGGGGTGGTATTGGTATCTGGACCCCTTTTGCCGGGGATGATGCCGAGTAAGTCCTTAATCCGAGCGCTCCCTAAAAAAATCTCAAAAGTCAAATTTTCCTGACGCTCATGCGCTCGATTAGCCTCCGACAGACTGCCGCAAAACCTTTGCCAGGAAATCGGCAGACATCCTCCTGGCACAGGGGTGGCTCAGCTATAATTTTATGAGTAAAATTGGACTGAAAGAGCGCGGATTGTCGGGAGTTTGCTTGAGAGGAACTTTCCCGCAACCTTTACTCCTTCCCGGCACACGGGAATGGGGGTGTGGTGGGGTGTCATCCCTGTCGGGAAAGCCGATTTTGAACGGAAAGAAATTTACCAAAAAATCTCAGGAATGCTTGACAAGTTTCCAGGCTGTGTGTCATAATTAAATCAGGTAAATCGGAACAGCAACCAGACTCCCCCAAAGGAGAAATCACGCGCGGGAGAGGGAGCTATTCAGACTGCCATGTACTTGTAACTTACGGAGAATAGAACCCATGAAAAACAAGACTGTTATGCCCAAAATTGCCGCTCCCGTTGAGCGCACCTCCCCCGCGACTGCCGGTGCTAACAATGCCGGCACCGGAGTGGACGCATCAATTCTGTCAGGCAGCTTGGGTTGGGGTTTCTTGGGCTTAGCTAGCCCTTTTGCCGGGGATGATGCTGAGTAACTCCTTCACCCTTGAGCGCTGACTTCAAAAAAGTCATCTAGTCAAATCCCGCTGAACACGGCGGGATTTTGCTTAGATAAACTGCCGCACAACCTGTGCATGGAACTCGTTTTCCGGCACGGGGCATTCGGCGTTATGCGGCGGAATTTTTCCGATAAGACTTGGCCAAGGCAACCCCGATTATTGGAAGTAGGGTTGACCCAGAACCAAAGCACACTCCCGTGACTCCGAAGAAATCACGCGCGGGAGAGGGAGCGTTTCAAAGATAAATTGCCTGCAAATCGTAACTTTTGGAGAAAAAACCAATGAAAAACAAGACTGTTATGCCCAAGCAAACCGCTCCCGTAGAGCGCCTATCCCCCGCGACTGCTGCCGGTGCTGCCGCTGGCGGGGGGGTGGTGCCCCTGTGGCAAAGTAACTGGTTCACCGAGAATACTCAGCCTTTTGCCGGCGATGATGCCGAGTAACTCCCTGATTCTATAACTTTCTCAAAAAATCTCACTCGTCAAATCCCGCGCTCTCCGACGGGATGGATGCCTTCCGTCTACTGCCGCACAACCCGTGCCTGTAACTCTTTCGAGATGTAACGGGCGCGGAGTTTGTGCGGCGTTATTTTTGTTAGTAAACTTGGCAAATGAGCGCCGATTATCGGAAGTTGGGCTGACTGGAACCTAGCCCCGCCTCTCCTTCCCGCACACGGGGATGGGGGTGCGGCGTCGTGTGGTTCATACCTCTCGGTTCTGGCCTCGTTTTCTTTGAGAAATTTCCCAAATTTTTTTTCACAAACCTCTTGACGGCTCCTGTATCTGTGTGGAATAATCAAATCAGGTAAGTCAGAAAGCCCGCCTCCCGGAGAAATGTCAAAAGTCTTTCCCCGCTTCCCTTGGCGCTCGATTAGCCTCGATAAACTTCCGCACAACCTGTGCCAGTAGGTCGAAATCCGATACCTGGCACCCCCGGGAGTTGGCCCAACTATGAGTGGAATTAGCCCTAGTTGATCGCTTCTTTTCGGGAGAAGGGTTGATATGAACCCCAGCTAAAAGCCGACTTCCCCAGTGGGATCGGGTTGGGGTTTTCCCAAGGGGTTTGTACTTTTGGCAAAATCCAAGGGCATTCTGGGCACACTCCTCAAGAGTGTTGCCCAGTTGCAAGAAAGCTGGATGCCATTGGGTGAGTCCATCATCTGTCAGGCGTTCGTAACTTCCATAGTTGCTGAAGTCATAAAAAAAGCCTTTG
>CAZJNL010001094.1:0-2381 GCA_964546515.1 uncultured Oscillatoria sp. | reverse complement strand
CCCGAGGCTGGCAGGAATGCCCGGTCAGCAACTGCGCCTGGAAGCCCTGCCGGCACTTCGCTAAACTGAGAAAAATGTTCGGCGCTATTGTTTATCTTTGATTCTGACCAAGCTATCTTCTGGCCCTTTACCCCGCATGATGGCAGTTTTGTGTTCTGTTGCGGCACAGGCATAACCTCTGATGCTGCAAGGCGTCGCTCGCAGCGGAACACCTCATCCCCCCGCACCGGCATCTGCGTCACCGGCTGCGCCATCCCCCGGGGGATTTCCCTCGGGCGGCGTTGGCCCAACTCGCCGGTCGTGGTCTGCTCTCCGGCGTCTCTCGAAGTGAAAATCCCCAGCACTTTTCCCTTCTCCCCCACAACCAAAACGCAGATCCCCTTCTTCTTGCCGATCTGGGCGAGTGCGTCTTTCAGCATTGTTTGGGAAGCGACGGAATGGGGGTGCCGGTCAATCTGGGCTTCTATTGATGCTGAATATAAAGGTGATTTTTTAAATGGCATGGTTAAATTGTATGGATCTGGCTTGTGAAGGTGCGGTCGCACAAGTGGATATAATCTAACATTTTCCGAGCCTTATTCCTAACCTTTCCAACTCTACTGGGAACCTGAAAGGGATTGCAATATCCAAGGCCAGCCCGGAGCGATATTGGCTAGGCTGAAAAGCTAATCAGCTTTTGGCAATTGATTGTCAGGAAAATTCGATGTTACCCTGCTGAAAGTTTAGATCTTTGATATCAGCTATTTTTCAGTTTGTCAAGGTCTGGCGGCAAAAAAACTCTCAGACTGTCTGGCGGGCGGTTGGCGCTGGCAAAACCAACTGATATCCCTGACAGGAAGCGCTCTTGTAGCAGAATGTCCCCCAACAGGGGTACGCGGTCCAAGTCGATCGAGTCATCCCTTGAAACCGGATGGTTCGGGACTGGCAACGACGGTGCCAGTCGCCGTGGGGGACTTGTGCTGCGAGCAACGCCAAAAGGCATCAGAGGTTAAAAGCAGCGTTTTCCACCGCCTACTAATTTAAGCCGGAACCGAGTCTGAAATCAAGGGACTCTCCCCCCCTATCCCTTTATCCCCCTATCCCCGTCCTCCCTCTTTCAAGTGTCCCGCTTTCAGTGGGCAGCCTTTCTACTGCGCGTTCTCTGGCCGGCTCTCTGTGGGGGCAACAGAATGGACGCCCGGGTAACTCTGTATTTTGGAGATTCAGTGTGCGGCACCCAAAACCGACAAGGACTGTAGATGTTCGCCTTCTGGCTGATTTTGCTAGATATTAGCGATTAGCTCGGTCTGCAAACATCCGTGATTCTCGCTCGCTCGCCCTCCGCCACGGATTTGCGGCTCTGTAAAAATACGGACACTCCCTTGCGCACCTTTGAGTCCCCGGTTAATTTTTATATTAAATCCTTTGGATTGCTCATAATAAAAACAGGCGTGCCCCGCGCTTTTTACGCAGGGAAGAACTGAGAGTTGGATATTAACGCACTCACCCCGGCGAGAGGTATAAAAATAATTCTATAAACGTATTAACAAAATTTTAATGTTGTCAATTTGTAATCGGTCAGAATCAGAGAGGGCTCGCTCGCCATGAGAGATCGGTGAGGAGGGATTTCTATCAGCGGTCGAGGGTTTTAATGGTGAGTACCTGGGGCGGGGTAGCATCTGGGGGATAGAGGAAGTCCACTTGCACCAGGCGGCGGCTGCCCGGGGGCATAAGAAGCCGCACCAGGGGTTGGCCTTGCTGCCCCCGGCGCTGCACGAGATGCAGGTAGCGAGTCTGGGGCAGACCGAGGTCGTCGCTGTAGCGGACTCGCACGGTGCCTCGGAAAAAGACTTGGGGGGGCGGCGGTTCCAGGAAGCGCAGCCCGGGTTTGGAAAGCTGGTCTTCTTTGACCGGCGTCTGGATGGCCAGGGTGACGGCAAGCTGGCTGCCGGTTGGGTTGTGCAGCGGCAGGGTGAGGGCGTAATGAATGCCGTAGTTGCCATGAGCTTGATAGGCGGTGTCTGGGTAGCGGACGAGCATGGGGGCGCTTTGCACTTGGCCTGTGCCCAGCTGCCCGCCCCGGAGGGTGGCAATGGCGTAGGAAAAGGCTTGGCCCGGTTGGGGGATGGTGAGATGGCTCGCACCGGCGCTGTCAGTAATCTGCGCCTGCCACTGGGAGCCCTGGGCGACACCGGCAACGCGACCGTAGATAATATTGCCGGGAGCGTCTGGGGGAGTGGGGGTTTTGTCGCGGGGCACAGCTAAATCTCCGGATACCAGAAGGGTTTGCCATTCTTCTAGGGTGGGTGCCCGCTCGCTGCCGTCGGGGTTTTGCTTGGCAAACAGGGCTAAACTGGCCATGTACACGGTGCCGTCACTGCGCAGCCGCATTAAGGTTGACC
>CAZJNL010001093.1:0-2385 GCA_964546515.1 uncultured Oscillatoria sp. | reverse complement strand
TAGCGCCCCCGGTTGCAGCAGTTGCTCCTGTTTTAATTCTACCACTTTTCCCCGCGCCAGCAACCCCTGGCGGGACTCTAGCTGTATCAGTCCTTGCGGCTGTCCCTGTCTGTCTATTATAGCAAATACGGAATCTTTATTAAAGGCTGCAAAGGACTGCGGATCTATCCCTCCGAGCCAAAATTCCACCTGTGCGCCGGCGACTGAGCGAATCACGGCTTCTGCGGGGGGTGTGGGCGCGGGGAGGAAGTAAGTTGGTTTGGTTTGGTTGTTGCTTGCCGGTTTGGCTTCCATTTCTGGAATTTGCTGAGTTGAGGAAATGCGGGTTGTGGTGCGAGAGACATTTGCCAGTACAGTTTCGGCGGCGCGATTGCCGGTTTGCTGCCACAGATATTGTGTTATAGTGTAGGTAAAAGCGCCGGCATCAAACCCGTCAAATGGGGCGTCGGCGGCGTATTGATTGGCGGCGGCGGAGGCGATGACAATTCCTTTGGCTACGCCTCGGGTTCGCGATTCGATAAACTTTTCTTGTGAGATTCCCAGCTTGGATAACCACTGCCGGTGATATTCTTTTTCCTCTGCGCTGGGCTGCTCGCCGCCGCCGATGGCTCTAATGGTTAAATTCCCCCGTTTTCCGCCTCCGGAATGGCAGCTGTCCAGGATAACTGTGAGGTTTTCTGTGCTGGTGGCTGACATCCAGAGGAAGAGCGTTGCGCCCATGATATCGGAAACGGTTTCTTCGGTGCCGGCTTGGGATTTGGTGCGGTCGCTGGGGACGAAGGTGCTGTTGAGCTTTTCGCGCTCGTCGCCTGAGGGATTGTAGGGGTTAATCACTCTGGAGCCGTGTCCGGAAAAGTGAAGGACAGCCACATCTCCGGGTTTTGCTTGTTTGATTAAGTGTTCTTCTACTGCTTGGAGAATTCCAGCGCGGGTGGGTTTGATTTGGGTGCTGCCGGTGACTGTTAGAATGTCTTTGGGATTGAAACCGAAGCGGTTTACCAGCAGCTCTTGCTGCAATTCTACGTCTGTCTCGCAGCCTTTTAGGGAACTAATGCCGCTGGGCTGGTAGTTATTGATTCCTATCAGGAGCGCGAGTTTGCGAGGGGTGCTTTGAGCGAGAACTTTGGCGTAGCGCAGTGCTTGGTGCTGGATGTCGAGTTGGCTCCATCCGAGGGCGGCTAGGAAGGCTCCTGCGCTTTGGAGAAAATGCCGGCGGTTGATGTTTGTCATGGCAAATTATTAAAAATTTTTAACTTTTTCTCATCCCAGACGCATCCGACTGATTGAGTCAATTTCGGGGGCGAGAGGGTGACAGTAAAACATTTTAGCACAAAAAAATTTGGCTGTACCAGCGTGGATTAGGTTAAAAAATCCTGATTTTTTGTCCGGGGGCGAACAAGTGGCACGCCTTGGAGATCCCCCCAAGTCCTTGTTAAGGAGACTTTAAGATTATCCCCCCTTTTTTAGGGGGCAGGGGGGGGATCTGCTTTGTGCGAGCTGTTAGCGAACCTAAAAATTGTGTGAAAAATTTTTGGAAAAATTTCTGCCTAATTGGCAACACAGCTAGACAGGAATGGGTTTGGATGGAGTTAGCTCGCTGTGTTGATTTAGGTTTCCCTCTTTATTTCCCTCTTCCTGGGTTGACGCCTGAGGGAGAACTCTCCGCGCCGGTGTGGACATCGCGAGCGAGGAAAAACCTTTTTTAGGTTTCTGCCATCCCTGTTTAATTTTGCAGTTTTAAGTAAAGCTTTTGGGTGAATATTTATGATGCGTAAGTGGTTTCCGGTTTTATGTTGCAGCTGCTTTGCAGTATCGGCCAGCGTGCTGCAGGGGTCGAGTCCGGTGGTTGCCGGTGCTGCCGGTGGGGAGGGGTGGCTTTTGGCACCGCACATGGAGGCGGATGGCAGGATTGCTCAAAATAGCAGCAGTCCAGAAGCGGACAGACTGTTGCAAGAGGGAACGCAACTGTTTCGACAAGGGACAGCAGAATCTCTGCGGGCGGCTTTGGAAAAGTTGGAAGCCGCCCGCCAACTGTACCGCGCCGCAGGGGATACGAGGAAAGAAGCCGTCACGCTGCTTGGTATGGGCACGGTTTACTTCGCCCTGGGGGATAGGCAAAAGGCGCTGGGCTACTTCAACCAATCCCTGCTCCTATTTCGGCAAGTGGAGAACAAGGCTGGTGTTGCCGTCACCCTCAACAATATTGGCCTTGTGTACTACTCCCTGGGAGAAAAGCAGAAGGCATTGGAATTCTACAACCAAGCTTTGCCCCTAATACAGGCTGTGGGGGATAGAGGGGGGGAAGCCACAACCCTCAACAATATTGGCCTTGTGTACTACTCCCTGGGAGAAAAGCAGAAGGCATTGGAATTCTACAACCAAGCT
>CAZJNL010001092.1:0-2386 GCA_964546515.1 uncultured Oscillatoria sp. | reverse complement strand
CCCCAGCGCGTGGCCATTGGGCCATTCCCCCGGGTGGAGAACGGCAAGCGCCAGACGGCAGAATGGCTGTGAAAGAATGGGTCAGGCTGCTTTCCCGACAAATCCGCTCCCTGTCAAACAGGCATCCCCACTCTCAATTCCGCGATACTGGTAGCTGATAACTCCGAGGTGGAAAAACTTCAATGTTGCTCGAAGAGTAGTGAGCGATGACCAACAGAGGTGCAGTCAGGGTCAGCAAAGCAATTAAAGTTCCCACAATATCTGCCAGTCCATGAGGAGGCTGGTCAGAAGCATTGGCAGACGGGCTACCGGATTCCATGATTGAATAAGTATAATAACCAGTAAAGTCAACTTCCAGGCAGAGGAGAACGAGCACCCTCTGATCCTGATTGTAGCGATTTATTCCGATACGACTGTCTCCAAATAAACAATCCGCACACAATCAATCCGGAATAGCCCAGACTTTGAGGGGGGCTCCCTGGCGGCTTGAGGAGGCATGCTAGCGCGGACAGAGCGTGCCGGTGCCGGTGCCGGGGGCGGCAAACAGGGCAATGGGCCAGCTTCTACGCCGATTGCCCCCGGCTTGGCATCAGCGAAAGCGATACCTGTCCCCTTTACGGTTTACAGTTCCATCCCCCCCATCCCCTTTGCCCCCTCTGCCCCGGAAGCGTCCGGAGCGACCGCTGACAAGTGTTGCCAAAATGGGTTTCCCCCAGTGAGAGCAGCCCTGACCTTATCGCTCACACCCTTCCAGCGTCCCGAAATCAGCGCGGGTTTTCAGACTTTCCACTCCAAATCTGTAATCGTCCAGGCTCCATCCCAGTCGTCTGGTGGCGGAGATTGCAGAAAATGCTGGCAGCGCTCCAGCTGAATGGCGGCGGCTTTATCGCTGCTGTCAATTTCCATAACTGTAGCGAACTCGCCCATAGCAATAGCGAACTGGCGCTTGAGGTATCGCTCCCGCCCTTTGTCGTAATACTCGACCGCCTGCAGCTTGTGCTCTGAAATTGAGTCGCTGCGCAGCGCCAAGACCTCATAAATTGCCACGGGGTTGCTTTTCCCTTGCAGACGGATCGAGTCCAGTTCTCTGACCCATATCCGGTCCTTACAGGAACGATAGGTATTTTCTCCAATCACTATCTGGCAGCCATATTGCTTGCTCAAGCGTTCTAGAAAGTGGCCCAGATTGACGCTCTCACCGATAGCCGTGAACTCCATCATGTTGGTGCGACCAATATGGGTGCCGATGACCTTATCGGAATTGATGCCAATGCCAATTTTGATTTCTGGGTGAGAAGCTGCGGAGCGGCGGGCGTTGAATTCCGCCAAATTGTGGCACATTTCCAGCGCCGTTTGCAAAGCGCACCAAGCGTGATTTTCCAAAGGCAAGGGGGAGCCAAAAACAGCAATCGCTGCCGTGCCAATGCAGGCTGATTCTATCTGTTTGTCGAGGGTCTGTTTGTACTTTAAAACAGCCTCCCCCACTGACTCAAAATAGTCGTCGATCAGGCAGGCCACCTCGGTTGCCTCTAGTTTTTCGGTCAAAGCGCTATAGCGGTAAATATCTGAGAACAAGACAGAAATTTCCTTGCGATCGCCTGCCAAATTGGCAGACTGGCTACCTAATTCCATATTCCACACAATGTAAATCAACTCTGTTGTGCGAGACTCGCATGCGGCGCTGTCAGGGGATTCTGCCACTGGCACGGTTTGCCAGAGGGCTGGCAGAATCCCTGAGTGACTGGGGATCGCAGCAGGGAGTTATGCGAGCGGGGCACTATTTTTCAGTTAGCACCCAGACGCCATTCCAGTCTTCTGCGGGTGGGTTCTGGATAAAATGCTGGCAGCGCTCCAGGTGTAATTTCGCTGCCTTGTTGGCTTTGTCAATTTCTACCACTTGGGCAAACTCACCCAGCGCTCTGGCAAACTGGCGATTGCGGTAATACTCGCGTCCCTTATTGTAATGCTCGACAATCTGCTTTTTAGCATCATCGAGGGGCTCGCTCTGCAGACCTACGACTTCATAAATCCTCACCGGCTCGCTTTTGCCTTTCACGGTAATAAAGTCGAGCTCCCTAACCCAGATGCGGTCTGCGCAGGGGCGATACGTCTTGTCGCTGATCACGATGTCCGTACCGTACATTTTGCTTGTCCCTTCCAAGCGAGAGCCGAGGTTCACCCCGTCCCCAATGGAAGTCAGCTCCATGCGCTTGCTCGAGCCAATATTGCCGCTCACCACCTGGTCGGAGTGGATGCCAATGCCGATGCTGATCGTTTTCTTGCCGGCAGCGGTTCGCTCCGCATTGAATGCGGCCAGCCGGTGGCGCATTTCCACCGCCGTCTGCACTGCGCACCACTGGTGGTCATCCAGGGGCAAGGGCGAACC
>CAZJNL010001091.1:0-2398 GCA_964546515.1 uncultured Oscillatoria sp. | reverse complement strand
ACTGCCTCTGCTTTCTGCCAGGACAGCTTTAGCTCTACGATCTTCTCCTGCCTCCGGACTGGTTTGTAGCAGTCTGGTGAAGAAGCTCTCTCAAGATGTTTTGTCTTGGGATTGCTCTCTATTGGCGGCGGAGATGAACTGAATTCCTTTTTTGCTGCTACTATTATAGCAACAAAACAACCTAAAGTTAGCTGCTATCGCCGTTATTTTTAACAAAATTTAATATTCGCGGGCGCAGCGACGGCCCGCCCGCGCGGCCCCTGCTAGTATCCGTTTGATTGCATTTCATTATAGTTGGCGGGTTAACGGGGGATAATAGAACGGATGTAGCGGATGTAGGCAGTGGTTGCCGTGAGTTAAAAGTCAAAGTAATCAAACGGATACTAGGGGGCGGGCGCGACGGGCGGCCCGGGTCGCGCTGCCGGCATAGAGTACAAAAGGGAAAGCCGGCTTTGCGCCGGGTGCAGAGACAGTCTTTAAAATGGTGAAGATGTAAAGCAAGGATGTGGCAGATGCTGAAGCGGATTTGGCACCGGCTAGTGAGGTTAATTCAGAGGGTATTGGGGTTTTCGAGAAAGTCCCCACCGGCAGCGGCAGGGGAACCCGTGGTTCAACCGATGAGCGATGCGGAGTACGAGAATTATTTCCTGCAGCTGCTCGATGGGGTGAGTGGCGGCTGGGGGCTGGTGCAGGTCAACAGGTTTTTTGAGGGGATCTCGCATCGCGCCACCAATGAGCAGTGGGTGGAGTGGCAGCGGCGCTTTGGCAGGGGGTTGCTGGCGTCGCAGGCACCCAACCCCGAACTGGGGCGCTATCTGGTGCGGCTGGGCGAGATTACGCTCTCAAGCGAGTCTTTGCGGGATATCGGAGAAATAGCCAGACAAATCGGCACGGAACTGCAGGCACGGCAAACACCCGCAGCACAGACATCAGCCCCATCCCAGCCTTACCCGCCAGCGCTCCGGCAGCCAGCGGGGATGGAAGGAGGTGCCAGTTTTGAGAGTGCCGGCGACGTTGAGTCCTGGTTTAACCGAGGGGTTGAGTATCTGGAGGCAGAAAACTACAGCGCCGCCCTGGCTGTTTTTGACAGGATAATTTCACGAAATCCCAGGGATTACCGCCCTTGGATAAACCGGGGCAATGCGCTGGCAAATTTGGGCCGCACAGCAGAAGCAATTGCCTCTTATGACCGGGCCACAGCCATTAAACCCGACTTCAGCATTGCCTGGATGAACCGGGGCGACGTGCTGTTCGATGCAGAAAGCTATCAAGAGGCTCTCTCCAGCTGGGATAGAGCTTTGCAACTCGAACCGGACAGCGGGGAGACTTGGTACAAGCGAGGGCTGGCCCTGGGTCGGGGCTTGGGGCGCTGGCCGGAAGCGCTCGCTAGCTTGGAAAAGGCTTTAGAACTGAACCTAGATGACGCGGAAACCTGGTTTAACCACGGGCTGGTGCTAGGGGCATTAGAGCGATGGTCTGAGGCGCTAGCCAGCTGGGATAAGGCTTTAGAAAGGGAGCCAGACTACCGAGAAGCCTGGGTTAATAAAGGAGTGGCGTATCAAAAATTGGGGCGCTACGCCTCGGCGATTGAGGCGAATAATATGGCAATAGCCCTGCATTCGGGCATGCCAGCCAGTGTGACTGCCCTACCCCTGCCCTTGCCGTCAGAGGCAAGCGTTGCGCCCTCCCCACAACCGGAGAGTCAGCAAGTCTCCCCATCTGCCCGGATTTCGCCACAGCAGGTGCTTCAACAGGAAGGCACTCAGGAGCTTGCCCCAGCAATCCCCATCACTCCACAACAGGTGAGCGAGAGTCAGCAAGTCTCCCCATCTGCCCGGATTTCGCCACAGGAGGTTGTCCAACAGGAAAGCACTCAGGAGCTTGCCCCAGCAATCCCCACCACGTTAGCCACGGAACCGCAGCTAGTCGCTCCTTCTGCCGGTATGGAGGCTTGGGAAGCAGTCCAAGAAGAAGGCACTCAGGAGCTTGCCCCAGTCATTGCCATCACTCCACAACAGGAGAGTCAGCCTGGAACCCCTTCTGCCGGTATGGAGGCACAGGATGTGGCCCGAGAACAGGGCACACAGGAGCAGCTGCCGCCAATCCCCACCACTGAAGCTATGGGAACCGAGCAGCTGACGCCTTCTGCCGGTTTGCAGACAGAGGAGGTGGATCTAGAAGAGGCGCAGGAGCTTGCCCCAGCAATTCCCACCGCAGCTTTCACCGAAAGTGAGGGAGTTTCCCCGCTTGCCGGTATGGAGGTGGCGGAACTTGTCTTTGAGCAGGGGGCACAGGAACTCGAACCTGCAATTCCCACCGCAGCTTTCACCGAAAGTGAGGGATTTTCCCCGCTTGCCGGTATGGAGGTGGCGGAACTTGTCTTTGAGCAGGGGGCACA
>CAZJNL010001090.1:0-2402 GCA_964546515.1 uncultured Oscillatoria sp. | reverse complement strand
AATGTATTGAAATTTTCATAAAATATTCTAATCTCAATTTTAGCATTTAACAAATTATTCCAATTGTAAAACAATTCTTTTTCTTGAAACACATCCAATCAACCCAAAATGCGATGCTCCTCAAACTCTATCTCAACAGCTTCCAGAGCGGAAATATCTAGCTCGAAAGGGTGACTCATAAAATTCTCCTACTCCTATCTTGACGAACTGCGATCCCCCAGCTATAGGAATATTAAATCCCGCTTTACGCTCGCCATTTTGGCAGGTTTTTATGGGAACACTATGGAGGAGCTAAGAGTGCAATGGCCTACAGGCGATCTCATCCCAATTCCTTCCAATATCCTTAAGAAAGGAATTCCCGCGCCACTCCCCCGAACTAACGGCTGAAATCTCCACCGGCTGCCCTCTTCTGTAGCTGCGCCGCAACACTCCTCAGCACTAAAGGAGCAATAACCCATAGCAACCGCTATGCAAATCCCAGATTGGCTTTCATACACTCCTCGCAGCTCCCATTCAAAAGTATTTTTATATTCCGGCCAAATAATTCAGCCCTTTGATAACAAGATAGATGATCTAACCAGATGACTGGTGCCAGATTGGCAGGTTTTGTATTAAGAGAATATGAAATCGATCTTCAAGTGTAAAAGCCGGAAATGCCACAGAAAAGTGTGGGCCAGGGGGTAGGGGATAGGGGTTAGGGGAAGAGGTTTCAGACTTCAGGTTTACCCCACCTAACACCTAACACCTGACACCTGACACCTAACACCTAGCGCCCGGACGGTTCCTCGCTGCCACCGGCGCACCTCAGGTGCAGCCGCCTCAGGACTGGGCGTTAATCCCTAGTGGCAGCCCGAACAGCCTGCAGGCCATATATCATACTGTAAAGATTGGCGCTCATTCCCACATTTCCCTGCCACAATGGTAATAGAGGGCGCAACCGGGGAGCATTTCCCAACCGGGCGGCGCACTGGCAACAGGTGGATCACAGAAAAGCCAGATATCTGCAGAAAGCCTCAAACCCGGGAAGCCGCAGCCCCACAAAAGCTGCCAGACTGCCAGATGAAAGCGAGCGTCCCCGCCCCCCACAAACCGGATAACCACCCCAGACAATAGTATTTTTACATTGAACCGCACCCGACACCTAAACCGAGAACGTTTATCAAAGGTAGATAAGTTGACACTCCCGCGCCTGAAAGACAGTAGGATTTTTCGGAAAGTAGGCTTACCTACTACACCTGACTCCCCCCTAGGGTTCAAGCAAGCAGGACAGTGTCCCTTGCCTCTAGTCTCTCGCCTAAAAAAGGGTCTGAGCATACTTTCACTTTCGCTCTATGTGGATTCACTCGCCCTGCGCCCACTATTCAACGTTTAGTAGCGTTCCCCCTTGGGTAACGCACCCAAAGAGACTGTATTGGGGAATTTCAACCCACGAGGTCAGGGGTGATCATTTATTGACCCTTTGGGGTTCCTAATTTTATTCCCAGACCTAAAAGTCCGGGGTTTCTAGAGGAAAGATTTTTATGAAAAGATTAGCGTTCTGTGCGGTTCTCCTGCACGGCCTGGTTTCAGGAATCGGGCCAATAAGGGCCCAGGAACCGCCAGCTCGGTCGCCGGTACCGGCAACCCTCGCCCAAAAGCCAGAACTCCCGCCCTCTGAGGAGGGTGTTGAAGACCAAGACAAGTCAGACCTGCCGCCGTTTGACACCGCCGTCAAAGACACTGAAAAGCTCCAGGGACTGTTCACCCTCTACCGCAAGAAAGAAACGGGCAAAATCTACCTGGAAATCAAGCCGGAACAGCTCAACAAAAACTACCTGGGCATCATCACGATGGAATCCGGCATCGGCGAGGGCATTCTTTACAGAGGATTCCCCCTAGGAGAATTCCTGTTCTACTTCCGCCGCGTCAATCAAAACGTGCACTTTGTCGTGCGCAACGTCAATTTCCGCACCCAACCGGACGACCCGCAAGCCCGTTCCCTTGAAACGTCCTTTAGCGACTCAGTTCTCTATTCGCTGAAAATTAAAAGCATTCACCCTCAGCGGAAAACCCTGCTCATCGACCTCAGCGAGCTGCTGCTCAGCGACGTGCCCGGGCTGACGCAGATGCTGCCGTGGATGTTGGGTGCCCCCTACCAGCTGGATAAGGACAAATCCTATATGGGTGCGGCCAAAGCCTTCCCCTTAAACGTGGAACTCGAGTCCGTTTACGGTTTTTCCGGAGGCGGGGACAAACTGGCATACATACCCAGCCTGCCAGACAGCCGCGCCTTTACCATCTCGGTGCGCTACAGCCTGTCCGAACTTCCGGAGAAGAACGGCTACCGCCCTCGCATTGCCGACGAGCGCGTGGGCTACTTCGGGGTGCAGGATCAGCAGCCGCACCCCTTCAGCTAGTTTTTT
>CAZJNL010001089.1:0-2407 GCA_964546515.1 uncultured Oscillatoria sp. | reverse complement strand
GCCATGTTTGAGTATTTTGCTTACCACAGGCAAGCACAGCGGTAAGCCACCCTTGGAATACGCCACCCCGTGGATGGCCTTCATGTGGTTCCACATGTGGCCTTCGGAGATGTCCTTCAGGCAGTACGGGCACACGACCCGCTTCCCTTTGGCGACTTTCTTCCCGACGCACTTGTGGTTGGCTGGCCTCCGAAGGTCGCAAACCTCGCAGAGCACCTTGTCTTTGCAGAGTTCAACATGGCGGGGATCACGCCATTTGCCACAATGGGGACAATGCACGCACTCCGAAAGGTGGGTCTTCATCAGCTGCCTGGTCCGGTACGCCTTTCCACATTGGGGACAAGGGTGCTGTAAAGTAAAGTAAATTGAGTTAGCTAGCTCACAGAACGGTCACATTTCTAAATTCCAAATGGAATCGGTCACGCAACCGGGCTTTCCTATAGAGTACCAGTCAGGTTTATCTCACGAAACGGTCGGGCAGTTAAATGTTATACTTTTAGCATCAGAAATGGTCGGGCAAACGGGCTCTCCTATAGGGTAGCAGTCAGGCTTATCACACGTAATGGTCTCGCAAATTCTCGAGGGCCTATCTCACTCAAACTGTCTCAATCGTGTGAAATGTCATCTTGGCATCAGAAATGTCCGTTTTACCTGAAAAACTTGGCCTTTGAAACGTTCCTTTGGAGTCAGCAATGGCTTGCTCTTCTTGGAGGTTGACGGCACAGGTGGAGAAGAACGTTCCTCAGTTCTTGAGCTGGAGCGGGCATCTTGTTGTTCTGGTTGGACCTCTTCTTTGGATTCGTCACCTACAGTAGTAGGTTCACTGTCGCCGGGATCGGGTTGGCTTGCCTTAGAGGTTGATGGCTGAGGTTCACTGTCGCCGGGGACGGGTTGGCTTGCCTTAGAGGTTGACGGCTGAGGTTCACTGTCGCCGGGATCGGGTTGGACCTCTGTGGGGCTTGGGTCGATATCTTTACCTGCCTGGCGGAGGCTTCGTCTTTTCTCGGGGCTTGGAGATGAGACGGCCAACCCTCTTCTCTTGCTAGGACTTTTTGCTGTGCCTTCTTCACTCTGGGTCATCTTCTTCAGCCAGCCTTTGTCCTTAAGCAGCGGGTACGGCCTGTCCACATTCAGAGCTTCGTCGTACGAGTCATTGCTGCTGCTGCTGCTATCTGGGTCCCTTTGCTCAATCACGAGCGTATCTGGAACAGCATTTTTGTGGAAGCCGACAGCTCTTAGTGCATCTGCACGAACCTGATCTTCTGTGAAGACGCCGGAGTAGTTCAGTCGGACGGTCCTTTGGTTCATGCTGGTTGGACTCTCAAACACCCGATACTTGACGCTCCAATTCTTCGATCTTTCGGTCGGAGGGGGCGGCGACGAAGAGCTGGTTACCTGCTTGACAACAACAGGAAGATCTCTGACCGCAAACTTGTCACCAGCCTGCACTTCTTTAGCCGTTTTTTCCACCTTCTCCTTCGGCCAGTGATGAGAGTACTTGAGGCCCGTGACGCAAAGACCACCACCGTCGACTCTAGTGAAATACTGGGCCAGCCAGTAAGTAACCGGACCCGGTTCAGATTCTTGACGGCTGCGGCTGGGTTGTGGCTCATCTTCTTCATCACACTGTCTTTCCATGGTCGCACAAGAATTTTTTTCGACGGACAAAATTTGACACTTCTGCTAGGTTTTGTTGCTGTTTACGAATTGGTGAGTCCGTGTACTTTGGCGGAATGGAGCATGCCTGCCAGATTTAACATTTGTGCAAATTTGGTAAAAATAAATTTTATAAAATTAATGATGATGACCAAACTGTTTGCAAAACAATACAAGCAGTTGGCCATTTATGATTAGTAATTCTGACAGATACGCGTCGACAACGCGAATAGGCATTCCTATAGAGTAGCATTCAGGTTTGTTTTGCGAAACAAACTCCTACAAAATTCTACTTTTGACCGTGTCATCGCATGTCACAGCAAAATCCGGTCATTTCTGGTCAAGAACTTATCTCTAACAGCAACCCTGTACTGATGCCCACTAGCCTTAGTTCCCAGCACAAGTGGACACAGCGTGAGACATAGCTAGAAATGGGAGCACAGTCAGAACCATTTTTGTCCTTTCAAAATTTGACATCCGAAATGGTCGGACAACCGGGCATTCCTATAGAGTAGCAGTCAGGTTTGTTTCGCGAAACGGTCGGGCAGTTAAATCTTATACTTTTAGCGTCAGAAACGGTCGGGCAGTTAAATCTTATACTTTTCGCACCCGAAATGGTCGGGCAACTGGGCTTTCCTACAGAGTAACAGTCAGGTCAGGTTTGTTTCACGCGGATCTCATATGGCCTACTTCAAGTTAACAATTAGATGGTATGAATAACATTTAATGATGAGAGATAAGACAATTTACA
>CAZJNL010001088.1:0-2420 GCA_964546515.1 uncultured Oscillatoria sp. | reverse complement strand
ACGGGGGGCTAGGGGGGGATCTAACTGACTCACTTGTAACTAGCAACTTGCGTTAACTTAATCTTAGCATATCATTACAACCATGCCTAAAGCAACCCCCCCGACTGCATCCGCATCTCCACCGCCCGTGGAAACCCTTTGGCAAATTGGCAAACCCAAAGGAGGAAAACAAGAATTTCTCAAAACCGGCGGTTGGAGCCAAGAGTTCAACTACGATGTCGAAGCCGATTCAGATCCCGTCAATCGCCCGCAATTGCCAGGGATTATCAGCCGTTCAGGCTCCCATAAGACAACCAAAGAAGCCGCAACGGCTAAACTCAACATTCATTTTAACCTGAAACGGAACTACGAAGCCGGACAGCTGGTTTTATTCTACGCTCGCTTTGGTTCAGAAGAGGATAGCCTGTTTCTGGATGGCGAGTTAGTCCAGAAAATTTCCGGGCCAAAGGATGGGAAACTCCAGCAAAACGAAATTCCCCTCACCGCCCTCTCTAAAGGCAAACACACCCTGTCGATTACCACTGCCGGTGGGGATAAAAAACACGCCATTGACTACTTGAAATTGCAAGCCTCAATGGCCAATACCCAAGCCAACCCAGAACCGCCCATCGCCCAGGAAAGTGCCCAGGAAACAGCCGTGAAACCGGCAACTCCCGTGAAACCGGCAACTGATGTGAAACCCGAACCAGAAGTAACACCGGCAACAGAGGTGAAACCCGAAACAGAAGTAACACCGGCAGCAGAGGTAAAACCCGAAACAGAGGTGAAACCGGCAACAGAGGGGAAAAGCCATCTGTTAGCAACCGGCTTAGAAGACTACGGCTTCTGGTGGCAGCAAATGGCCAAAGAACAGTCATCTCAGAAAGAAAAGAAGCCTTTCCGCCGGGGGCGCATTTGGTCGTGATATAAACTCCGCTAGCATCGTTATTATAGTTGTGGGGGCGGGATAACCCGATCTCTTTGAGACACAACGAAAAATTGCAATAAACCAGCCCCAGCCCCACCGCCGGTGTGGGGGGCGGGTTTATCTGAGATATCTGCCGGTGTCAGAGGTTATCTGTACCCGCAACCCTACGGGATATTGTACCATTTTTGACAAACATGTAATAAACCCGCCCTACCCCCTCCGCCGGTGTGGGGGGCGGGTTTATCTGACATATCTGCCGGTGTCAGAGGTTATCTGTACCCCCAACCCTACGGGATATTGTACCAGATTTGACAAACAAATACTCGCTCACCCGCTCGAACCGCGATCCAGTAGGGTGCGTTCCTCCGGAACGCACCCTACTATTGACAAACAAATACACCATCACCCGCTGATAAACAAGCTGAAACTGATGACTATTTTTCACTTCCCCCACCAAACCGGCAGCAAATTCCTGAGAACTCGCCCAACCCGGATGGCGCACATTCAGCAAGATATAATCAAACTCAGAAATTCTCGGCGGAAAACTGACATCCGTAAACCTCACCACTTGCCGGTGCGTTAAATGCGGCGCAATTTCATGCGTTGTCAGCACACTCCCTCCCGTTTTCACCTCAGCAATCGCCTCCCGCGTCGCTTGCCAGGTATCCAGCTCATCCAGATAAATCGACCCAAAATAACCGTACTTCGCCAGCGCTAAAAACGCTAACATCGCCCAAACCACAAGCAATTTATACCGATTTGGGAAGGGTTTTGGGACAGGTGAGACGCCTGTACTGCGCCCAATCGCCGCCAGCAACAGAAAAGGCAGCACAGGCAGCGAATAGTGCTGCACCAAATTCCGTTGCGATGCCGATTCCGAAAGCACATTCAGCACCAGCGCAGGAATCGCCCCAATTAAAGGTGCCCAATACTGCGGCGACAGCCCCCAAATCACCGGCACTACCAGCAACCCCAAATATTCCAAACTCCCCAGCGAAAACACCTTCCCCAACACCAACCCCGGCTTAAATAACAGATTCCCAACAATCTCCAACACAGAACTTCCCAAATAAGCGTAGCGCCCCACAGCAGCCGGTTCGCCACCGCTAAAATAAGGAATAATAACACGGCTGGCAATCAAAAACCAAGCAACACCGGCAACAATAGCCATCCCCCCGCACAACCGCCTCCTCTCAAAAAACAGCAGCCAGACACCTGTCGCCACAACCGTCAACGCCAGCACCGCCTTGCACCCCAAAACAAACGCGATCGCAGCCGCAAAAAAGCCTGCCCGACCCTGCCGAGCTGCTAAAATAGCTCCTAGAAGTGCCGGCACAGCCATCACTTCCGGATGAAAATCAAACAAATTCACATTAAACACCAGCGGGTACAGCAAATAAACCCCCGCCACCGCCACCCCCTCCCTCGCACACAACCCCCCATGGCGAGCGAGATGCCACACCCGCACAGCCCCAACCCCCCGCGCCCCCCCATGCACAGCAAACAGCCAGTG
>CAZJNL010001087.1:0-2426 GCA_964546515.1 uncultured Oscillatoria sp. | reverse complement strand
AGTGCGGCGACTGAAATTGCGTTTGACATTATAAATGTGACGGTTGCCGGTGCGGCGACACCGGCACCGACGCCAGAACCGACACCGACACCGACACCGACACCGGAACCGACACCGACGCCAGAACCGACACCGACACCGGAACCGACACCGACACCGACGCCGGAACCGACAACGACAACACCGTCCGTCCTCTATGCCAACCCCGGGAATTTGAGCTTTTTTCGTTCAGACTTTTCTGTAGGCGATCGCCCGGAAGAAGCGATCGCTGAGGATTTAGATAACGACGGCGACATAGATTTGAGCATAGCTAATAGTGGCGGCAGCATCTCAGTGCTGCTCAACAATGGCTCAGGCACTTTCACGCAACAGCAGCCGGACATTATTGTTGGGATTAACTTAAGCTCCCTGACTGCGGCAGACCTAAATGGGGACAGCATACCCGACCTAGCTGTGGCAAATGCTGACAGCAACAGCGTTTCAGTGCTGCTCAACAATGGCAACGGGACTTTCACGCGACAGCCAGACATTACTGTTGGGAATAGCCCAGTCTCCGTGACTGCTGCAGACCTGAATGGGGACAGCATACCCGACCTGGCTGTGGCGAATTCTGACAGCAACAGCGTTTCAGTGCTGCTAAATAATGGCAGCGGCACTTTCGCTGCCGGGGTAGACTTGGCCACTGGGCTAAGTCCGAAGAGTGCGATCGTTGCTGACTTAAATGGGGATAGCCAACCCGATTTGGCCACGGCTAATGCTAGCGGCAACAGCGTCTCCGTGCTGCTCAACAATGGCAGCGGCAGCTTCGCACCGGCAGCAATATTTCCTGTTGGGCTTAATCCAGTATCAATCACTGCAGCTGACCTGAATGGCGACAGCAAACTCGACTTAGCTGTGGCGAATGCTACAAGCAAGAGCGTCTCAGTGCTGTTCAATAATGGCGAAGGCACTTTTGCACTGGCGCAGACCTTTATATTTGAGAACACTCCATTGTCGGTGATTGCTGCTGATATCAGTGGGGACAGCAAACCTGACCTAACTGTGGGAAATGCGGGCAATAACAGTGTGATGGTGCTGCGCAACAATGGCAGCGGCACCTTTTCAGCGGCTGGGAACTTTCCTGTTGGAGATTTGCCTTCCTCTTTGACTGCTGCCGATTTCAATGGAGACAGCAAACTCGACTTGGCTGTGGTGAATAATAGCAGCAACAGCGTCTCAGTGCTGCTCAACAATGGGAGGGGCTTCGCACCGGCAGCTTTGCCTTTATCCCGCACGATTGCGCCGGGGGTGACACTCACCGGCACTGCCAGCGCCGACAGCCTCACCGGCACTGCCAACGCCGACACCCTCACCGGCAGTGCCGGCAGTGACACCCTGCGAGGGGGTGCGGGGAGTGACAGCCTCAAAGGGGGTGCCGGTGAGGACAGCCTCCGAGGGGGTGCCGGTGATGACACCCTCACCGGCGGGAATGGCAGTGATACCCTCACCGGCGGTAATGGCAGCGACAGCTTTGTCTTCAACGCCCCCACTCAAGGTGTTGACACCATCACAGACTTTCTCCCCGGCACCGATAGAATCAATATCTCATCTGCCGGATTTGGTGGCGGACTGACTCCGGGAGCGCTGCCGGCGATTCAGTTCGTCGTGGGAGCCGCCGCACTTGACAGCGAAGATCGCTTTATTTACAATAGCGCCATCGGCGCTCTGTTCTTCGATGCGGATGGCATTGGCGCAAATCTGCAAGTGCAGCTTGTCACCCTCAGTGGCGCACCGGCTTTGAGTGCCGGTGACTTTTTGATTAACTGAGGCAGGGGTGCGGTATTGCCCGAGAATGTCTCAACCCCACCCCCCACTTAATGCTCCCCCTCCCCGCGTGCGGGCAGGGGGTTGGGGGGTGGGGTTCTGCGGGGTATTTTCTACGGCAATTCCAAGAATACCCCCACAGGGCGTCCTGAAGGAGCCGCTGGATTGCTGAGTTTTTGCAGACTGTCAATAGCAGTGCCGGCGTATCCATTACCCGTGAGCGGATCGGAAACACCGCCGAGAGCGTCATTCACGAAAGTGGATGCAAACCCATCCGGACTGCTTCTCTCTCTTTTTGCCTCCCTTTCTTCGGAAATGGAGGGAGTTTTCAGCTTGCGCTCTTCCTCAAAAAAAGTGGGTTTGGGCGAAGCCGGTGCCTGCTGCGCCAGCACAGTCTCTACTTGGGAATTAAAGTCAGACTCACCGGCACTAGCTTTTTCAGCCAGAGGAACACTGAGACTGTAAAGCCCTATCGCTCCCAAGAAAGCCGGCAGCACATATCGAGAGCGGGAAAAAATTGGCATACTTTGCATAAATCCTCCTTTTTTGGAGCCAGCTTATTCTCTTGTCCTTTACAGGATAGACTGGGGAGCATCCCATTGTTGTACTCCCCCTCACCCTCA
>CAZJNL010001086.1:0-2426 GCA_964546515.1 uncultured Oscillatoria sp. | reverse complement strand
AGTGCGATTCGTTTAACCTAAAAGGCCAGTAATGGCCTGGGACGGTTAGCCTGGTTCATCGGAACCTTGACAACTGAACAGTGATAGTGGTGAAGCCCACAAAGGCCAGCCCACTCGGTGTAGTGCCCACTTGAAAGCATTGGCCCCACTGTGGCGATTGGTCATCAATCGGTGAAGCGGGCCAAAAAGGCAGTCCTGCTGCAAGCCTAATGCGGTATCTGTCGAGCAAGGAGTCATGGGGACGAAAGAAAGGTACACCTGAACCGTCGTTAGGCATAACCAGCCAAATAAGGCTGTCCAGGCTGGGGCCAAAAGGCAACGGGAATGGAAGGTGGCTGTTTGTCTGCAGACCATCGGCACATGTCCAAAACCCGGCGGATAGTACCCCCCTAAAGCTCCAACCAATCACTGTTCGGAACGAAATAACCCACTTGTGTTTCCTCTGGAAGGTCGAGTCCAGAGGCAGTCAACCAAGATGCAACATCTGTCAATGGATAGGATGCAGGTGGGAAGGATGGTGTCAGAAAGCCAAAGCCCCTGGGAAAGCCAGGGGATATGCTGACAGACACCCGGTTGTAGGAAAGGTAAAGTCGCATATAGAGGAAAAATGCCTAATACCGAGGAAACTCAGGTCGGGATGGACACATCACAAGAGTGGAGCCAGGGGACCTGGAAGAAACTCGCGATGCGTGTTTACAAGCTTCAAAAGCGAATATACCGAGCCAGCCAACGTGGTGATGTGAAAGCTGTCCGCAGGCTCCAGAAAACGCGGCTCCACTCATGGAGCGCAAAAATGTTAGCGGTACGACGGGTAACACAAGACAACCAGGGAAAGAAGACGGCAGGTGTGGACGGCGTGAAAGCGCTGACCCCAGAACAGCGTCTTGACCTGGTAGGGCAATTGAAACTAACTGATAAGAGTAAACCCACCCGCAGGGTGTGGATACCAAAGCCAGGGACAGAGGAAAAACGCCCATTGGGAATACCCACAATGTACGATCGCGCATTGCAAGCCCTAGTAAAACAGGCAATGGAACCCGAATGGGAAGCCAAGTTTGAGCCCAACAGTTACGGTTTCAGACCCGGACGCTCATGCCATGATGCGGTTGGGGCAATATTCACAGCGATAAGACTCAAAGCAAAATTCGTGCTAGATGCCGACATCGCAAAATGCTTCGACCGTATCGACCACCAAGCGCTACTGAAGAAAATCAATACCTTCCCATCCCTTAGGAGGCAAATAAAGGGATGGCTCAAATCAGGAGTGCTGGACAATAGAGAAATGCTGGAAACCGACAAGGGAACGCCGCAGGGTGGTGTAATATCACCACTCTTGGCCAATATTGCCCTGCACGGATTGGAAGGACAAGTGAAGCAATTTGCCGAGACCTTACCAGGGAATAAGAGGGACAACAAAAACGCCATAACCCTGGTAAGATATGCAGATGATTTTGTCATCCTCCACGAAAAATTGGAGGGAGTCCAGAAATGCCAGCAAATCATCCAAGACTGGTTGAGCGAAATAGGTCTGGAATTAAAACCCAGCAAGACACGAATAGCGCACACGCTCTTCCCCCTGGGGGATGAAAAACCAGGATTTGATTTCCTTGGTTTTAACATCCGGCAATACTCGGTTGGCAAACACCAATCGGGGAAAAGCACCAACGGGAAAAAACTGGGGTTCAAAACCATCATCAAACCTGCAAAAAAGAAAGTGGCCCTTCACTACCAAAATATAACCCAGGTAGTAGACGCCCACAAAGCAGCCCCACAGGAGGCCCTAATCAGTCGCCTAAATCCAATTATCCGGGGTTGGGCCAACTACTACGCCGCAGTGTGCAGCAAAGAGACATACTCCGAGCTGGACAACATGGTGTACGGCAAACTACGCAGGTGGACAAGGCGCAGACACCCCAACAAAACAGGAAAATGGGTCTCAAGGAAATACTGGCACACCATCGGGGGAAGCAACTGGACATTCGCCGCCAAAAAAGATGACAGCTTCCAAATCTTGTACAGACACTCGGAAACGCCGATTGTACGTCATGTCAAGGTAAAAGGAGAGGCCAGCCCATACGACGGCAACCTTGTATACTGGAGCGCAAGGATGGGCGAACACCCCGAAGTCGCAACAGGAGAAGCAAAACTCCTGAAACGACAAAAAGGCAAATGTGCTCACTGTGGACTACATTTCAGACCAGGAGATACCTGGGAGGTCGACCATATCCTACCCAAATCACTGGGTGGGAAAGATAGATACGATAACCTCCAACTCCTTCACAAGCACTGCCACGATGTAAAATCCCGAACCGACGGGTCTGGTACTCGTGACAAGGGTCCTGCAACTGAGGAGCCGGATGAGGCGAAAGTCTCATGTCCGGTTCTGAAGACGGGCGGCTCCCGTAAGGGAGTCGTCTAGTTCAACA
>CAZJNL010001085.1:0-2431 GCA_964546515.1 uncultured Oscillatoria sp. | reverse complement strand
CGCCACGGCCTTAACAATTACTTTATAAATAGTCTCTAACCGCAGGGGAGCGCCAAGGGTTGTAATAAACCGGCCCCCAGCAGCCGGCACACCCCTGCCAAGATCACAAGCAATCAGATTTGTAAACCCGTATTAATACTTAAATTAATTCAATAATCCCCGGCCCGCTGGTATAAACTCAGTATATTTGCTATACCGAGAGTAAACCCTCCTGGAAGCGCCCGACGCCAATGAAGCCCGTCTATTGCAGCAAAGGACACGAAAACCCCACCGGCAACCGCTTTTGCCAGCAGTGCGGCGAACCCCTGCCGGTGCCCTCCCCCCCAGCAGCAGCACACCCCGCAGTGAGTCTGAGTATTTCTCCAGGAATACTCCTCGGCGAACGCTACCGCATTGTGCGCCAACTCGGACAGGGCGGCTTTGGGCGAGCCTACCTGGCAGAAGATATCAACCGCTTCGAGGAACGCTGCGTTCTCAAAGAATTCGCCCCCCAAGTGCGAGGCACCTACGCCCTGCAAAAAGGCAAAGAACTCTTTGAGCGGGAAGCCGGTGTTCTCTACAAACTGCAACACCGGCAAATCCCCCGCTTCCGAGAAATGTTTCGCGCCAATATTAACAGCGAGGGGCACCTGTTTTTAGTGCAAGACTTCGTAGAAGGGGAAACCTACCGCTCTCTTTCGGCAAACCGCCTGCTTCAAAACCAGCTGTTCAGCGAAGCCGAAGTGATTCAGCTGCTGCTGCAAATTCTGCCGGTACTCGAATACATCCACTCTCTCGGCGTCATTCACCGAGATATCTCCCCAGACAACCTGATGCTGCGCACCTCCGACAGCCTGCCGGTGCTCATAGACTTCGGCGGCGTCAAGCAACTTGAAGTAGAGGTGGAGTCTCAATTCAGCGGTGCCGGCAGTGCCCCCACTCCCGGAACGCGGGTGGGCAAAGCGGGATACGCCCCAGACGAGCAGATGCAAATGGGCTTAGTCTACCCCCACAGCGATTTGTACGCGCTGGCTGTCACGGCTTTAGTGCTGCTCACCGGCAAACCCGCGCAACAACTCAGAGACAAGCATGCAATGACTTGGAACTGGCACCAGTATGTCAGTCTCAGCCCAGCTTTCAGCGCTGTACTCGATAGAATGCTGGCGCAGCGCCCGGGCGATCGCTACCAGTCCGCCGGCGCAGTGCTGCAAGCTCTCACCGGCATCTCACCTGCTCCCGCTCCCCCCACTATTGCACCTCCCACCCTTCCCCCCCAACCTCCTCCCCACACACCCCAAACAACCCAACCTGTCTCACCGGCACCCCCCACAGCTATTCCCGCACCGCCGCCTGTTCGCCGCCGGTCATCCAAATGGGTGAACTTTCTACTGATGTTCCTGATAATTGTCGGCATGGGTTTCCTCGGCTGGGTTGTCGGTAAAATCGTATCATCCTCTCAAAATAACCGTGAGCAAATCGAAATTGAAAACTATCCACCTGAGGAGCGACAGCGCAAAAAAGCCTTGCGACAGCGCAGGATAGCGCTTGGCATTGATTATAACTTCTACGTTAAGCTAATAGATGATATTTACTACGCCAAATACCCCGACCAGCGGGGACGCACCCTCAGCAATAACCCAGCAGACGCCGGCTGGCGGGAGCGGTGGGACAGCGCAGCAGCTGAATCCCTCGACAAGCTGGCGACTCTCAGCGCACCGGCACGCCAAAAACTCGGCAGCTATAACCAAGATGACATCGACCGCCAGAAGGTGGAAATCAACAGGCTGCACCTGAGCAGCCGCTCTTTAAATGACTTAACAGACGCCCAGTTCTTCCGCCTTTTCCCAGAGTTCAACAGAGGTGAGAATTTGCTGAACAAGCCGGTCGGTCAGGTTTGGCAAGCGATCGCAGCTTCGCAAGTGGAAGCCGTGAAAAGCGGAACTGCCTTGGAGGTGATTAAATTTGGCCGGGGTGCCACCGGCACCTCTGTGAAAAGCACCCTCGATCCGGGTGCCGGTAAAGCTTATATTGCCCAGCTAGCCAAAGACCAATTGCTGCGGGTGAAGCTGAATGCCGGTGGGGCGACGCTGCTGTCAATTTATCCCCCCAGCGGTAATAGAACGCCGCTGCTGGAAGATTCAAAACAAGTCAGCTGGTCTGGTCGGCTGCCTGAATCGGGTAACATCGAAATTGTAGTGGTAACGGAAGCCAGTGCGCCGGTTGATTACGAGCTCAGTGTTGAGGCGACGAACTCCAACCGATAGGGATGATTTAAACCGCCAAGACGCCAAGACGCCAAGGAAGAGGAGAGGCATCATCGCATTGGGCATCATCGCATTGGGCATTGCTGTTAATCTTCCGCATGCGCCATGCCCCATGCGCCATGCCCCATGCGTCATGCCCCATGCCCCATGCCCCATGCCCCATGCCCATCGGGCTTGGCCTCAGTACA
>CAZJNL010001084.1:0-2431 GCA_964546515.1 uncultured Oscillatoria sp. | reverse complement strand
CCCCTCGCTTCAGATTAGAACCGGCACCGTTGACCGATTTCAGGGTATGGAGCGCCCCGTTGTTATTGTCAGCATGGTGCGGAACAACGGCAACAAAAGCGTCGGATTTGCCAAAAAGCCGGAACGGGTGAATGTCGCCTTCTCTCGGGATCAGGAATTGCTCGTGATTGTGGGGTGCCACTCCCTATTCACGCAGCACGCCGGCGAAACCGGCAGGAGGTACTCCAAAGTTGCTGATGCTGTTCGCCGCAATCAAGGACTGATTGATGTTTCCAGCATCTTGAGCTAAAATAGATGTGAGCCGGCGTGCCGGCAACATATTAATTTTCTGTAGCGCAGGCGTCTCGCCTGCGCCCAAAAATAAGCTGTTAGGCTTTTAACCTGCTTTTCCGTTGAAAGGAGGCAGAGCCTCCAGATTGCGTTCCCAGCCTGAGGCTGGGAACGAGGGTAAATTCATTGAATTTTGTGGAGGAATCATTAATGCTTCTATCTCCGTCTCCTAAACCGATAGATCCCCAGCTGCGGGAATTGGTGGAGGACATTGAAAAACAAAGTCCAACTGGTGTCTCAGTCTTGGCGGCGCGTCAGTTTCGCTATAGCGTGTATCAAACGCCGGTGGAAGTCACGATCAGCGCCCCCCGCAAATTCAACGTTCTTGAGGAATTTATCCTCCTCGCCGGCAGTGAATTTGACCCGCCCACAACAGCGGATGACTTGGCAGATTTATTAGGATTTGACCCTGTTTTTGTGCGCAATACTACCAGAAATCTGCGGGCTTTACAAACTTTGGCACCGGCGGGCACAGACAAAATCGAACTCACCCCTCAAGGCCGGCAATTCTACGAGCAAGGATCTGTCCCGCAACCCCCACAAACCAAAAAAATTTATGCGGTTGCCGATCCCTTGCGGGGAAATCTCGTTTATCTATCTTCCCCTTTGCAGGAAACACAGATAAACCTGCCTGATTTAAAATCTTTTATTTCAATCGAAAACCGATGTGGCGAGGTTCCCTCATTACCGCTTGAGGAACTGCAGCGGCTGGTTCAAGCTTCCGGTTTAGGGCTTCATGTCCCGGAAGATGGGAAAATACTCACTGCAGCTCAGGTAACTGATGAGACTCAAATCATCTGGCAGCCGGTATCAATTATTGTCAGCTTCGACGCCCTAGAAGATGCGGTCAGAGTGCAAGTGAGACAAGGAAAGACCATTTTGCAGTATGCCTCGGAATTGCTGGACATCCTGCAAACTGAAGGGATAATATCCTTGCAGGGGTTGCTGTACCTGACCGACGAAACCATTGCCGCTGAGCGCGAAACACTGCTCAATAAGAGAAATCAATACGTTGAGGCGAGACTGGATAAAATTCAGCTGCAGGCGCTCGCTACCGCAAAAGAACTTAGGGCAGCAGGGGACAATACTCCGCCTAAGGAAACTGAGGAAAAAGGCACGGCGCTCCTGCTGCGCGACAGGGATATTAGGCCAACTTTCTTAAGCACTCTCAAGGCGGGTCGTCACGACATCCTGATTTATTCCCCTTGGGTGACTCAGGAAGTGGTAGATAAGGATTTTATTGAACTTCTCCAGAATCTGGCTAAGCGGGGAGTGTGGTTTCTCATTGGGCATGGAATTGCCCGCAAACAGGAGGATGAAGACCGCCCAATCCCACCGGAAGTTGAGGCACGGCTGCGCGAAGTTAAGACGCCGGAAGGGCTGCCGGCTGTGCAGGTAGTTTGGCTGGGAAATTCCCACGCCAAAGAAATAGTTGTGGACAGGAAAATCCACTTGTGCGGCTCCCAGAACTGGCTCTCCTATCGCGGGGACAGATTGCCACGCGGCGAGACTGTGTATAAAGTTACGATTCCGGAAACTGTCGAGGAAGCTTACACATCTTTCGCCAGACGGTTCCAATCCTACGCACAAAAATCGTGGAATAAGGCTCAGCAAAATCGGGATGCCGCACTCGCTGAAGTGCCTCTGTGCATTTGGGGTGCGCTGGGGATGGAGAAAATCGCACTCAACCAAATACAGAAAAACAGCTGGCTGGAACTGATGCCGGTGTGGCTGAAAGTGGTGCGTCAGGGGCTAAGGTCGAAAAAGATATCGCCCGATTCAGAGGGGTTCGGCACAGCACTTTCCTTGCTGAGTCAGTTTTCAGCAGAAGACCCGAATCTTGACTCATTGCGGGAGGGATGGCAGAAAGTTATTGGCGCGATTGCCTGCAGCAATCGCGAGATTGCTTTAACGCTGCTGAGTGAGGAAGTGTGGGCAGAGTTTGTCCGCCTTGGCATCGCCCCACCGGCTATCGACTCTCCGGTGAAATTTATCGCAACCTATGCCTCCCAAAAACCGCTTGCGAACAACTCCAAAGGTGACGGTAAAAATACCTCAAAAAAGAAAGGCAAAAAGAAGAAATAATCCGCTCTAATCGTAG
>CAZJNL010001083.1:0-2431 GCA_964546515.1 uncultured Oscillatoria sp. | reverse complement strand
AGACGGGTTTCTTTGTTGAATGTGGGTTGGGCTGTGGGCTATGTACTAACCTAAGTGCATACTGCTATACCTGCCTGTGAGTAGTGTCTCACAGATCGCTCGACAGTCTCGACCAGAAACGGAGTGCTTCATTTTCAATGCGGACAATACGCAGCGGAGCGTATCCGCTGCGTATAGATTTTGTCTAGTTTAGATCTAGCCGCGCTCTTGCTCCGCTAGTCTTTCTTACTTGCCGAGCGGTCTTCCTAAGATTTGGATCTCACAGGGCTGTAATGTAACAGGAACTATCGTTATTGGGCCATGACTGGTACTTCCATTTACTTCGTTTACGCTCACATCATTAATGGTTTTCGCCTTCTCAAGGGTTTGAGGGGGCACAGATTGATGGCTTTTGTTGCTAAACAAAATTTGGAATATCGAACCATCAGGGTTGATATTTGAATCAACAATCACCTGCAACTTCTCTGTTTTTTCGAGGTTGGCATTGGCAACTACAACCACCTCCTGATCGTTGAGCACTCGGGAGAATGCTAGCACTCCATACCGGTATGTAGAAATGCCGAAGTTTTGTCCGTCGCCAGAAATAGGGCGAAAATAGAATCTGCCGTAACGCAATGCTGGGGTCTTTTTACGAACCTCGGAGAGAGCCTGAATTGTTTTGTAGAAGGGATGGGAGGGATCGAAAGCATTTGATTTGCCCCACAGCGCTTCTCGCACGTTCTGATCGCTGTAACCGCTTCCATGCAGACCTTGCTCAGTGCCGTAATATATACAGGGAATTCCTGGTAATGAGAAAAGGCAGCCAAACCCTAAAGTGGCTTGGTCGTCGAATTTGTGAGGGTCCTTAGCATCAGAATAATAAAAGCGGTTATGTTGATCGTGATTGTCTAAAAAGGTAACGAAGTAGCGGCTGGCCTCCCCATGAGAGCTTAAAATGTCTTGCAGAGTTTTTTTGCGCTCCATATACATATCAACGATTTCTTTGGGGGACTGAAGCCCTTTTGCAAAGTTAGGAAGTGTGAAGAAAAGGGGGAAATCTAGTGCCGCATCTACACCAACCGCATCATCCAAACTTTTAGTGTTCCGACCAATAAATTGTGCTATTTTGGAATCTTGGTCATAGACCTCTCCAAAAGTAAAGAAATTCTTTTTGCCTGCGCTGAGACCGAATTCACGAATTGAATTGCCAAAATTGCTAGCAAATTTTGGATTAAGGTATTTCAGGGTGTCGATTCTGAATCCATCAATATCGTATTTTGCGATTAAATATTGATGGATGCGCATCAAAATATTTCCTACGGCAGGATCTTCAGTGCGCAGCTGTTTGAGACTCACAAAATCCCCATAATTAGAATTGCTCAGGTCAGGATTTGTGCCTTCCCGCCGAAAACACGAGTTTTTGCGCAGCTCCTTTGGGAAAACCGTGGCATCAAGTGCTGAAGAGTCGATTTGCTCTCCTTCTGTCCAATCTTTTTGGATCTTACCTTCTTGATCTCGCCAGTATATGGTGTAAGGATTCGCTCCGCGAAAACCTTTCTCTGAATCTCCATTGGGCTCGTATCCAAAAACATCCCCTGCATGATTGAGGACAATGTCCAGAATGATGTAGATGCCTTGTTCGTGGGCTTCATTAACAAATTTAATCAGCTCTCCATCTGGATCGGTTTTATCTGTAACCAGCCGCGGGTCGATTCGTAAAAAGTTTTGAATGCCGTAGCCGTGATAAGTGCCTTCGTTTGGCTGACCGTTCAGAAATTGGCAATTACACAACACAGGGGAAATCCAAATTGCGCCAACTCCTAAATCTTTAAGATACTTAATTTGCTGGCGCAATCCTTCTATTGTACCTCCTTGAAAGGCTCCACATTGGCCATCATAGGGAAGGTGTTTGGGAGGACCTTCGGGATTGTTAAAACGGTCTACTAGCGCAAAATAAATCCACTTGTCCCGCCAATCTTCTGGCGAAGATGTCAACTTTGCATTGTCCAAACGAACTTGATTTAGAGCCTCTTGAACTTCTTTATCCCAAAGTGAAGTCGGCATAATTTAATCTCCGGTCAAAAACCAAAGTCTTGTTCTCGTCTTGTCTTCCCTAATCTAACCGGCTTTTAAGGAAAATTCTATAAAGTTAAATAAAAAATATTTTCCTTGACGAAACATTTTGTAATCTTTTTTTACCTAAAAGTAAGTAGCTCTCCCTAGACTATATGTAGACAAAATAAAGCTCAAAGGCGCTACATATAGTGTGGGTGGTTATAGCAGTAGCCACTGAGGGAACGGGCATTCCGGCTCCCCCGCCTCCAAAAGCTCCTCCGCTTCCCTTGCTTCCTCGCTCTCCCGCTCTTCCTGTCCGTGCCCAATTGCCGGCTGCTGTCCTTCTTCTGTCTTGCCCGGGGTGAAAGCCCGATCTGTCGTTGCCTGAAATGGCGCA
>CAZJNL010001082.1:0-2431 GCA_964546515.1 uncultured Oscillatoria sp. | reverse complement strand
AAGTTCTCTGTCTTTGGTCAGCCCCGGTTGTCTGATATCCCGCCCCTACTTATTATTCTGCAGGAGTCTCAGGAGCTGCTTCTGGCGCTGCTTCCGGCGCTGCAGCTGCTTGCGACTGCTGTTCCTCTCCCAGCGCTGAATCGTTCAGACTTATGGAGTTAATCATCAGGCGAGTGATTTCCTGCCGGTGCCCCCGCTTTTTGCGGGTTTTCTTTTTGGGGCGCATCTTGTAGACAATCACTTTGCGCCCTCGCAGGTGCCGCAACACCGTCGCTTCCACAGTCGCCCCTTCCACAAAGGGCTGGCCAATACTGACGCCCCCGTTGTGCACGACGAGCAACACCTTTTCAAGGGTGATTGTCTCGTCTGGTTCCACAGGAAGCAGTTCCACATCATAGAAGCGACCCGGTTCTACCCGCAGTTGCTTGCCGCCGGTTTCGATAATTGCGTAAGTCATGGATTTATTGTGTGAGTTGCCGTACAGGTAGCTGGCTTACCGCTGATGCGCAGATAGCCAGCTTTTGCCGCGCCGGCTAGCGCAGCCTGACCGCAGGCCATACCTGATCCGAGCCATTACAGACAGCCAATCTCCCATTTTTACCAATTGGCAGGCCGTTTGTCAAGCTGTCTGACTCTGAAGTTTCAGGACTGCCGGTTTCTCCCAAAGCAGTGCGGAGCAGGCTCTCGACAGCACTCAAAAGCGCCGGTGGCACGGCACAGGCATTTCGGCCTGCGCCACAGCTCACTTACGTTTGATTGCATTTTGTTAAATAAACTTTAAATCGGCTGAAAATCTTGAATATCAAAGCGTAACGCCCTCGCTCCCTGAATTTAAAATCCAGAATCTAAAACCCGAAATTGCGCTCACTCCCGTGGCTGGTAGTGGGGGCACCCCTGACACGGGCCCTGCGGATTGACAGCACAGCGGATGAAAGCAGACCGGGCATTAAACCGGCAGGTTTGGTCGCCCATCGTCTCGCCGCCCACCCCTGGAATGTCATACAAGTCCAGGGGAAGCGGAAGGTTTTGCAGTCCTCTGGATACCGCAGCTTCCCTCGCCGCTCTCAGGCGGGCGAGGGCCCGCGCCTCTGCTTTGCGCCGCAGCCACCAAGACAGCACCGGCGGAATTAAACCCAAGGCAAAAATCAGGACTATATCTATTAACACAGCAGCTCTCCAAAAGACTTTCTAGTACAAGACTTGCGCAAAAACCGCATTTCTTCCGGTAGATACGTCCTTATGAGGATTTATTTAGCCCCGGGGGAGACGCGACATGTCCTTGTCTCTACAGCGGCGGCGCAACTCCTCTACTAGAAATTTTGCATCAGGGTTCTCTGGCTGTGGGGATCTCGTCGAGAGCTGGGGTGGCGCTGCCGGCGGGGCGCAGCCGCAGAGAGGTCAATTGCTCCACCGGCATGCAATTCCGCCGAATTGCCATAGCCCTGAAATTAGGTGTGTTCCCGCATTCGGGCGGCAGTCAATTGAGATTTCTTATCAAAAGACGGGCATCCTATTAGAAGAAACTCGGGCAATGTGCCGGCTGGATGAATAGCTTTTCCTCAACCTCGCCAATCGCTATGACAACTTTTGACGCCCTGACTCGCCGGTCAGCCGCCGCCTTGATTGCCGGCTACCAGCAGCATCTTTCCCCCAGAAAAGGGTTTTCTTGCGCCTATCGGGCCCTGCATGGGGGCGAGCCCTGCTCTCAATATATAAAACGCACCATCTTGGAGGTCGGTTTAATTGAGGCTGTCCGCGCTTCCCGTCACCGGCTGCAAGCTTGTAAATCTGCAAGTTTTGTGCTAAGGAGCCAGATGGAGACACAAGAAGATCCAGAAAAAGATTCAGAACGCCGGCGGGACAGCTCGGAGGACAACTCGAGCTCTCAGTGTCCTATCACCCCCCTTGATTTCCCCACTGCTGGCTGTGAAGCGATTGACTGCGCGGGAAGCGCTGGTGACGGATGTGCCGGCGAGGGCTGTGCCGGTTGGCATGGTATTGACTGTGGGGCGATGGATTGTACGGCTCCAGATTGCAGTATCCTGGATTGTGGGAGCTGCGGTGGATAATCCTCGCCACCGAGTGTCAAATCCTCTCTTTTTTCTTTCCTTGGCGTTCTTTCACGGGGGCGGTTTATAAAAAAACCTGACACGCCTACGCAATATTACACCTCGATAGCAGTGCACCGGCACCCCAGCTGTCGCAATGATTTGTCTACAATTTGTAGACAATTCTGCTTTCCGGAACAAGCCAATGGACAAACACCTCGTACTGATAGGGGGTGGCCACAGCCACGCTATCGCGCTTAAACTGTTTGGCGCGAAACCCTTACCGGGTGTGCGCCTCACCCTGATTTCGGACACATCCCACGCGCCCTATTCGGGGATGCTGCCCGGGTATATCGCCGGCTTTTACAATTTCCAAGAGTGTC
>CAZJNL010001081.1:0-2437 GCA_964546515.1 uncultured Oscillatoria sp. | reverse complement strand
AAATCCCGATCCGTCTTATTTCAAAGGCGCAAACAGGCCGGTGGAGAATGTATCCTGGTACGAGGCGGTGGAATTTTGTGCGCGACTTTCCCAAGCAACCGGGCGCAACTACCGCTTACCCAGCGAGGCGGAATGGGAATACGCCTGTCGTGCGTCTGTGGGCGAGGACACCCGCACCGCGCCTTTCCACTTTGGGGATACAGTTACGACTGAATTAGCTAATTATCACGGTCACTATATTTACGCTTCTGAACCCAAAGGAATCTATAGCAAACAGACAGCGGATGTGGGGAGTTTTCCAGCCAACTTCTTTGGTTTGTACGACACGCACGGGAATGTCTGGGAGTGGTGCGCAGATCCGTGGCATGATAATTACACAGGTGCGCTTGCTGATGGGGGTGTTTGGGATGCCGGTGGAAATCAATATCGCCGGTTGCTGCGCGGGGGTTCTTGGTTCAGCAACCCCAGGGATTGCCGTTCCGCTTTCCGCTGCAGAGTAGTGCCGGCAATTCAGAGTAACCGCTTCGGATTTCGCGTCGCCGTTTCCTTTGTTAGCGCTTAGTAACCCTTTCTCCTTTTGCCTCTTTTGAAACTGAGTGGGGTGCGTTCCGCTTAGCGGAACGCACCCTACCGTCTTGGCGGTTCATTATTATTAAGGTGAATCAACTAGAAGGAAAATGACTTCTCCCACTGTTCCACCCAACGCCTACACGGATGCGCCCGAACAGCACCCCAATATTATTCTGGGCAGTTTGCAACTGCTGTTCTGGCTTTTCTTCCGCCCCTCAGCATGGCGCAATCACCTCACCCGCATTGACCCCGCCTTAAACCCCAATCGGCAACAAGGCACCCGTTTGCGGTGGCGCAACTGCGCTTTGTGGCGACTGCTAATGCAGGAATATTTAATATTACCTTTCCTGGCTTTTTCAATACTGGGTTTAATACTGTCCGCACTCGGCGAGTCAAAAGAAATCATTTTCTGGCGCGTCGCGTGGGGCGTGCGGTGGGGGCTGACATCGTGGGTGGCGTCGGGCGTGCAGTGGGGCGTGGCCTCAGGCGTGGCCCTAGCCGTCACCTTGGGTGTCGGGTTGGCTATGGCATGGGGCGCGGCGCTCAACCTGGCGTTGGGTTTCGCGTGGGGCGTCGGGTGGGGCGTCGGGTTGGGCGCGGCGTCGGGCGCAGTCTTGGGCGTCACCTTGACTCCGGGGTTTAGCGCCAAGCGGAGTGTGGGGTGGGGCGTCGGATTGGGCGTGGTGTTTGGCGTCGGGTTGGGCGTCGCGTTTCACATGTCATCCGGTGTGGTGTCGGGCTTGACATCCGGTCTGACCCTGGGCGTGGTGTTGGGCGTGATGTCCGGCGTCACCTTGGGCGTCACCTTGGGCGTGGTGTCGGGCGTGGTTCCCGGCGTCTCGCCCGACGTCTCGTGGCGCGTCGGGTGGCGCTTGGCGTCGATTGTCACCTTGGGCTTAGCGTTTGGCCTGTCGTCGGGGGTGGCGTCGGGCGTGGCCTTCGCGCTGGGAGTGTCTGTCAACTATTGGCTGCCGGTGGTATTTTATCCTTTATTAACAGTATGGAATATCCTCCTCTATCAACTGGAAAAACGACTGACAGGAACTAAATTCAGTTTGTTGCACCGGCACTCTGCATTCTGGTATGAGTGGCAGTTTTTGCCTTTCCCTAAATTAGACAAGCACCTGATTTTGATACTGGATCGCAATCCCGATGAAGCAAAAGCCGCTATTAACTACCTGATAACCAGCCGGCAGCGCTGGGCGGCGCTGGCGGCGCAGATTGAAATAGACGCCTGGAGTTTAGAAAACTGTAATGACGTGCGAGATATCAGTAACGCTCACCAAAAGTTAGGTGCCTGTGAGCTAGAAAGCTCTGCCGGTGTTTGGCTGATCAGCTTTAGCCAGATTAGCCAAGAGGTAGATGCCGGTTTGAATCAGGAGAGTGCCTTTAACCGGCTGCTAGCGCTCAGCGCTGTCGCGCAGAATCTGGATAACTTCTTGCGGGAGTTAACCGCCTGCGGCGATAAAGACGCCCTTCGTTTTTACCCCATTGCCCTTCGCTGGTATGACATTGTAGCCGGTTGTGTCCGCGAACTGGCGACAGAAATTGAACAAGAAACCGGCAGCCCCCAGATCGCAGGCGCTGAATGAGGTTTTCTCTCGTTCCCAGGCTCCGCCTGGGAACGCCAATAAGGAGGCTCTACCTCCTAAAATCTATATAGCAGCAGCCACTTAGGTTAGGACGTAGGACAGGCGAGACGCCTGTCCCAGAGACCTTAAGGGCAGGCGATACGCCTATACCTTGTATCTCGTGTCCCAGTGTCTTAAACTGACTGTCTATTGCTATAATACCCGACTTTCTTGCCACCGGCACGCCATACAGGTTACAATAGTAAGTAGGGTGGGTTCCGCCTGACCGCACCCCT
>CAZJNL010001080.1:0-2439 GCA_964546515.1 uncultured Oscillatoria sp. | reverse complement strand
CGGCGAGATCGAAGCCATTTCCGCCTCCATGCTATCGGCACTGAGAGCCGGCGAGCTCTGAGCCACCTCCGTCTCAATACTGGCTTCACTGACAGCGGGTGGAAGCGCCGGCGGCGATTCAGTTGCTTCTTCCGTCTCGATTTCGGCGTCACTGACAGCGAGTTGAGATTCTGCCGGCTCACCGGTTGCCGAGCCGGTTTCGCCAGATGCCTCGGGTGCCGGCGGTGCCGGCGGTGTCGCGGTGTGCGCCGGCGCTTTTGGCGTGCTGGCTTCCTGAATCAATTCAGCGAGATGGCAGCGCATTTCGGCATCGGAAACCGCACGGGGATCGTAACTAATTGCAATCGATGCCGCCGTAGAGTTGACGCGCACAAGGGTGACACCGGCGGCTGATTCGGCCAATTTTTGCAGGCGTCGGGCGTACTGGGGATCAGCGGCGATGCGAGGAACGTGAAAGCGCACCCGCCCCCGAATCGCGTGGGCAGTGCTAAAGGCAATCGCCGCCGCTGGGGCGACAGCTGCCGGTGGCGGGGAAGCCCCAAAAAAAGAAAATTTTCCGTTCAATTCCGGCACTTCCCCCCTCTCCCCTTGTGGTGAAGGGTGCGGGGGGAGCGAGGGGGAGAAATTCTCTGAGTTTCCAATTTCCCCAACAACCGTCGTTGCCAGGATCTGTTCGGGAATCTTGGCCGGCTTTGGGGGAGCGCCGATTTGTGGGCTGGGAGCGGTTGCGGGAGTGGCAATGTCGAGTTGGTCGAACAGCTGACGAGTCGTATTTGCCGCAATCATGTATGCCAAAAGCGCCCGCCAGCCAACAAGTCCTAGCCCTCGGGCGGCGAGCAGCCCTGCAATCACCGGCAGAAACGACCGGCCTTGTTTTTTCCAGAATTCTGCGGACTTCCACGCCGCGAACGGATCGGTCTGGAATGCCTGTGCCGGCAGAGAGGTTGCCGCTTCCACCCCGCACTGCTCGAGTACCTGCAACAGTTCCGACAGCGGTAGCGCCCGATCGTTGAAAGTAACAGTCAAACTGCCCGTTCCCTGATTTTTGCCGACTTCACAGACACCTTCGAGCTGCCGCAGCTGTTTTGCTATAGCATCCAGTGCCGGTGCGGAATCAATGCCGGCAGCCCGCAGCCGCACGCGACCCGGGCTCGCATGCGCCACAGAGATCCCCATCTCTTGGGGCTGTACTGTCCCATCAGCCATTCCCTTTCTCCAATCCTGTATCACCTGTGTTTTTCAGTGCGCAAAAGGTAAGAAGCAAGAAGGAACAAAAGTTCTCCCTATTTCCAGAGGCGATAAATCGCGTCTCTACAAGAGAGCTGCCAGAGCGCGGGGATCGCGTCTCTACAATAACTTCCCCTTCTTCCAAGAATCTTTCCTTGCTTGCCTCACCCCCCTCTCAACTTCTCGCTAGTCTCGGCGTTTGATTTCCTCGCACAGGACATCTATGGCTTCAACCACCGCCAGACCAGTGGCCATAACTGTTGCGCTCAAAAACATTATAAATCCTGGAGTCTCAGCCTTGCCCACTAGCCACGTTCCGTAAATTAATGTAAAGCTAGCAGCCCCCAGGAGACCTAACTTAACAGTCAGCAGTCTGGAAGAGACTTTCACTTTAAGTCTTTTTGAGGTGAGGGTGCTAGCGATGTTGAAAATTAGTTTGCCATTTTTTTGGAGGTGAGGGGGCTGTTGATTGCTTTTCATCTGAATCCGATTCCCGTGCATTTCAAATGCTTGCTGCCATTCCGGGTGACTTTGGTCATTGAGCCTCCCAAATATTTTAACTTTTTTGATGCCATCTAACTGCAAATACTGCAATTGATTTTCAATAATCTTAATTAAATCTTCATAATTTATTGGCTTCCCCCTCGACCGATTGATTACAATAATTAATTCATCCTTGGTCAGATGGGCCTTGACGGCGATTGGCCGGTCGGCCAGGGCTACTTGCAGGTCTTTTTGAATTTCAAATGTACTCACCATCCTGTTATACCCCCGGGGAATTGTGGATAAGAGTATGATAGCGGCAGCTCAACACATTTTCTCGCCCGCTGTTCGCAAGAGAGGAAATAACGCGCCCGCAGCTTTCAGCTTCTAGAATACCCAGAGAGAGCGCCTTGAAACACAAAAAAGACTCATCCGTCTGGGGCATTGGGCATTGGGCATGGCGCATGGGTGATTATTCACGGAGAGCGGGCCAAATTCCCTATCCTCTATGCCCAGTTTGTATAAGCTTTACTCCACTTACGCATGCGCGATTGTGTTCTCCCCCAGTGCGACTCGCCTGAGGGCACCGGCATGACGCACGCCAGCCAGCTTGGGCACTGGGGATCGAGCCTTTTATTCCGGTTGCGGTGGCAGGGGGCTTTTCAGATACTCCGGTTTCTTGGTATAGTGCAATTTGAGAAAACTGTCAAAAGAATACCACGCCAGCAC
>CAZJNL010001079.1:0-2444 GCA_964546515.1 uncultured Oscillatoria sp. | reverse complement strand
GAGGGGGGAAGAATAAAGAATTCTCCCCTCACCCCAAAGTGGGAGAGGGGTTAAGGGTGGAGGGGAGTACAAAAATGGGATACTCCCCCCAGATCCGGCCTTTAGACGGTCAAGATTTCTTCTCACTCCCCTACAATTAACTGCGCTTTCTGCCCAACAATCGACCCACAGCCGCTCTGCCAAAATTCCAGCGACGCTGCCGATTTTCGGCACGCTGCTGCCGATGTTTTAAACGAGTTTGGAAACGCACCTTAGGCCGGTTAACGAGAGTCTTATAGACTATTTCATCGGCAGGCTCGTCCGCCTCTTCAGATTGCCACCAGGCGCTCACCAAACTGCCCGCTAAGCATCCAATCACCCCAAAGCCGGCACTCCACTCGATGGGATAGCCCAGCAACAAAAAGCCCAGGGTAAAAAACAGCCCAATTTTCAGTCCTGCCGAGAACCCCTTTGAGAGTCCGGAGGATTTTTGATCCGTGAATTCCTTGTTTTCCATAAACATTTTACCGCGCTAATGATTAGGTTCGCAGTCAGGACTTCAGTCCTCACCCCAGCTCTCGCCAGTCAGCGCTCAATTCCCCGCTGATTATTGACAATAAACCCTGCAGCAATTATAAATAATTTGTGAATTTCTCTCTTTTTTCTTTCCTTGGCGCTCTACCCTGCGGGTAGGCCGCAAGGCCGTGCGCTCTTAGCGCTAGCCGCGGTTGCGTCTATGGCGTCTTGGCGGTTGATTAGAAACGCTCTAATTGTGCTGCAATGTTTTGCACAGGATGCCGGTGCGTTCCCCCTGGGGGCGCACCCTACTGGTAGGGAGTGCGAGGGGGAGGCGGAACGCACCCTACAAGTATAATTGTGCTTCAATCTCTTGCGCAGTGTCTACAGTTCTCACATAAACTTGTTCAGCCTCCGTGAAAGGTTCAGCACCGGCTTGCTGCGCTGCGAGCAAGTCAGCGGTGGCGTCGGCAATGTCCCCCGTGCGCCGGTGCAGCCGCTCGCGCAACACTTCCACCGGCGCTGTGCAGTGGAGAATTTGTAAAGGCAGCTGGCTGCGCTGAGCGAGCGCAATCGCATCCCGCCGCAACGCCTGCCGGTCGTATTTCGCATCCAGAATCACCGGCCAGCCTTCAGTTGCTAGCATAACTCCCAATTGCAGCAGCCGGTGATAAGTCCTCTGAGTCATCTCAGACGTATAGATATCCTCCCTACCCCGCTGATTCAGGGGAATCCCAGCCAAATGCTTGCGCACCGCATCCGAGCGAATGTGAATCGCCCCCAGCCGTCTTGCCAACTTTCTCGCCACCGTACTCTTACCCGAACCCGACAAACCCGACATCAAAATCAGCTGTCCAGTGCGCGGCTGGGTGTACTGCCAAGCCAGCCGGTAATAGTGAGCCGCTGTTTGGTGCGCCTTCTCCTTATCTTCCGCAGAGACACCCCCATCGTCCAGCAGCAAAGAACTCACCTTCGCCCGCACATAAGCTTGCCTCGTTAAATACAGAGATAACACCAGCAACCCCTCCCAGTCGCCGGTGTGTTCAATATAGGTGTTCAAAAAAGCATTTGCCAAATCTCCGCGCCCCCGCCCCTGCAAATCCATCACCGTAAAGCCAACATCATACATGACATCAACAAAGCGAAACTCTTCATTGAATTCAATGCAGTCAAACAGCAGTATTTTGTCTTCCCACAGAGCTATATTCCTCAGGTGCAAATCCCCGTGGCATTCCCGAATTTTATTGGTTTCGATTCTACTTAATAACAGCGCCTGCCGCTCCGCAAAGAACTTATCCGTGTATCGCTTTGTCTCCTCGAACTGCTCCCTCGTTTGCGAATCGCCGATATATTTTTTGCTCAGCTCGTAGTTTTGCTCCACAGTTTTCCGAATCTGGGAGACTTCGCCAAACGTGAGAATCCACTCACTCACCGGCGCTTCCGTGTGGAATTTCGCCACAACCCGCCCCAGTTCCTCCAGATGCTTCTCCGTTAACGCTCCCCGCTCCAACATATTGACAAACAGAGCATCCTGAGGAAACTGACGCATTTTCACCGCATATTCCACCGGCTCCCCCTCCCCTCCCAGCTCGAATCCGTCCCCCCCCTGCGTCACCGGCACAACCTCCAAGTATAACCCCGGTGCGCCAAGCTGATTCATCTGCAACTCTCGCTCGCAAAAATACTGCCTCTTCCCCAGCGTCGAGTAATCCAGAAACCCCAAATTCACCGACTTCTTAACCTTATAAACATAATCCCCCGTCAGCAGCACAAAAGAAATGTGAGTTTGAATCAGCTCAACCGGCACCCGCACCGGATGCGTATAGAACCCCGGCTGCAACATCCCCTCAATTAAAAGAGGCAGAGAAGTTCCCGTCATAACAAACCCTCAAACTTACAAAACTTAAACTCTCACTTCCCCCCAGACAGACCCGCCCTCACCGTCATCT
>CAZJNL010001078.1:0-2446 GCA_964546515.1 uncultured Oscillatoria sp. | reverse complement strand
TTTCCAAACCGCTCTCCCGCTGCAACCGTGTTGACAGCCCCAGGCGAAACAGCTCATCATCTTCAACCAGCAAAACTCGCAGTTTGGGCATGGGGCATGGGGTATGGGGCATGGGGCATGGAGCAGTGGGCGATGGGGCATGGGGCAGTGGGCGATGGGGCATAGAGGACTCAGGATTGAGGAAGGCAAGCCGGCAGTTTAAAGGCAAACAGCGCCCCGTGGGGTGAGCGATTTTCTGCCCAGATTGTACCACCGTGGGCTTCAACGATCTGTCGCGTCAAATACAGTCCCAGCCCAGAGCCTTTGGCGTGGCGGTTGCTGTGCCCCTGATAGAACCGCTCGAACAAGTGAGGCAGTTCGTCAGAGGTCATTCCCAAGCCCTCATCGAGAACCGTGACCACCTGACAGGCAGACTGGGACTCCATGACTACTTCTACTTTACCGCCGCGAGGGGAGTGGTTGATGCTGTTGGTCAGCAAGTTGGCAAAGACGCGCTGCAGCTGCAGGGGATCGCCGCTCACCGGCAGCGCTCGGCGGAAGTCGGATTGTCCATAGCTCAGACGAATGTACACCCGGCGCGTCGCGGATAAATCAGTCAGGGTGGCGATCACCTCCTCGGCTATGTCCACCAAATTCACCGGCACCCGCTGCAATTTCAGCCCCTCGGTGTCGTTTCGGTACACGAAAAGCAGCGTCTCCACCAGCTGCAGCGTGGTGCGGTGCGAGCGCACCATCATTTCCAGCACCTTTTGCTGTGCCGGTGTCACTGCGCCGAATTGCTTCTGCTGGAAGGATTTGATGGTTTCAATGGCACCGAGTAGCGGCGTTTTCAAGTCGTGGCTCAAGGTGGAAACGAAATCCTCTCGCATCAAAGACAGCTGCTCTTGGGAGGCGAGCTGAGCTTGCTGTTGCGCCAGCGCTTCCTCGTAGCGCCGGTTGCGCTGCGACAACCATCCCGTAACCGCCAGCGCCAGCACCGCAATCAGCCGGTTGGCCACAGTCGCCGGATTGAAGGGTTCAGCATCGGGCAAAAACAGATTCAGCAGCGTTAAACCGGCAGCTGCAGTCGTTACAGCCAGTGTAGCGGACTGACTCCTCAGGGAATTGGCTTGCAAAATCGCGCCGGTGTAGAGGTAGCCAAAGACATAGGCTGATGGCGTAGAGAACTCTAGCGCTATGACCACAGCGAATATACCGGCAACCAGCCAGTGCGGTTTCAAGGACTGATTCTTCATGGCTCGACCTATTTCAGCTTGTAACTGGCGCAACACCCCTCTCCTCTAAGCAAAAATACTCGTTTATCTGCCTCTATATGTGGAGATATAGATGTTTGTAAACGCCCTCAACATTTATATTCTTCTGGGATTAGATTGCCCTATATAAATTCGGGCTGAGGGTCAAGTTATACCTTGTTAGATATTGTCTCCCACGGGAAAAGATTCGATAATCAGGATACGAACCCTCATCCTACAGAATTGAATTATACTGGCCAGATATGATTTCTGGAGAAGCAACCCTCATCCAAGTGCCGGTGCCCTTGAATAGCTGGTATTGCGGCGTGCCTTTAAATGCTGTAAAGTTACCGGACAAGTGCAAGTGCTTGGGACTGGTAAGAGAAGGAGAAGTCATTCTACCCAGTCATAACCCAACGGTGGGCAGTGGGGATACCATCTTAGCAGTGGCACTCAATCCCGAGCTGGCACCCGTTCTAGAAGTCACCTTGAAAAAAACCTGTCCAGTTTTATGCGATTCCTTCAAAAGCCCCCCAAGGGCTTCAGAAGTTGAGCGAGCCGATGAGGATGTTTATTTTGGCTGAATTATGTGGCAAGGCTTAATCCAAATAGTGCTGACGCTTCTCATTGTAGTGGCCATAGCGCCTTTCTTTGGCAGTTACATGGCGCGGGTTTTCCTGGGAGAAAAAACCGCCCTTGACCGGTTCCTGGTGCCGGTGGAGCGAACCCTCTACAAACTGGGTGGCGTTCGCTCTCAACAAAACATGACCGGCTGGCAGTACGCCCGTGCCGTGCTAGTCAGCAACCTGCTCATGGGGGTGTTTGTCTATTGTACGATCACCCTGCAGGGTGCGCTACCCCTGAATCCCACCGGCTTGCCGGCACCCAGATGGGATTTAGCCCTGCACACTACCATCTCATTTATAACCAATACCGACCAGCAGCACTATTCCGGGGAAACCACCTTCAGCTACGCCTCTCAGATGCTAGCGCTGGGGTTTTTGATGTTTACCTCAGCCGCCACCGGCATCGCAGTAGCCATCGCCTTCATTCGCGGCTTAACCGGAAAACCTCTGGGCAACTTTTACGTCGATTTAACCCTATCCATCACCCGGATATTGCTGCCGGTTTCCATCCTGGGCGCACTCCTGCTAGTGATTCTGGGCGTCCCCGAAACCCTAGCGGCACCGGCAACCGCTACCACCCTAGAAGGA
>CAZJNL010001077.1:1816-2447 GCA_964546515.1 uncultured Oscillatoria sp. | reverse complement strand
GCTCGCAGCTCGACGGATGGAGCTCGCAGCTCGACGGATGGAGCTCGCAGCTCGACGGATGGAGCTCGCAGCTCGACGGATGGAGCTCGCAGCTCGAACGATGGAGCAAGGGTGCCGAACGATGGAGCAAGGGTGCCGACGGATGGAGTTCGGAGATCGAACGATGGAGCAAGGGTGCCGAACGATGGAGCAAGGGTGCCGACGGATGGAGTTCGGAGATCGAATGTTGAAGTCCACCGGCACGGTTGGCGCATCGGTGGGGCATTAGCCCAACTACAAACGGCGCACCGGCACTCGAAGGCGCACCGGCACTCGAAGGCGCACCGGCACCCGAAGGCGCACCGGCACCTTTTTATAGCAGATTGTAACTGAGTGAAGTACAGATATTTGATCCCCCCCAACGCCGGGGCGGGCAAGGTAGCACCGCCCCTATCCCCCCCTTGGGGGGGAGAAGTTAGCCCCCCTTTTTAAGGGGGGGCAAGGGGGGATCTAACTGTTCTCCACGCCCGCGTGAAAACTGCTATATATAGAGATTGCTTCTGCACCGGCACCCGAAGGCGCACCGGCACCCGAAGGCGCACCGGCACCCGAAGGCGCAACCAAAGGGTGCGGGAAGGCATTTTTCCCCCAC
>CAZJNL010001077.1:0-1716 GCA_964546515.1 uncultured Oscillatoria sp. | reverse complement strand
ACTTGTGTTGGGCCAGGTGGTGCCCGGTGCTGCTGCGCTCGACCCGCACCGGCACCCGAAGGCGCAACCAAAGGGTGCGGGAAGGCATTTTTCCCCCACCGGCACCCTCTGCGCACAGGTATTTTTGTTGCGCCGGCACTTGTGTTGGGCCAGGTGGTGCCCGGTGCTGCTGCGCTCGACCCGCACCGGCACTTTGTCTGGGACATACCAGATTTTCCGGGCTGCAACGGGAGTTGCCGGCGCACCGGCACCTTCCCCGCACCGACACTTTATTTATATAGGCACTCTCTGTGCACCCGCATCAGCTTGCACCAACACCCCCCGCGTCGGCGCTCCCTGTTTTGGGGAACCTCTGCGGCGGGGTCGGGAAAATCCTGGATTTGCCATTCTGTCGCCGCCCCCGCCGATCTCGTTCCTGGAGCGGGTTTCAGCGTTTTGAGAGGGGGGGTTGCAGGGGCTAGTGTTAGTACAAGTTCAGACCCCGCCGAAAACCGCCTCTTGACAGCCGGTGCTGTATGGGTTTATAGTAGAGTCGCTTCCCCCAAGGGAAGCGGAATTAATGGAAACCAGCGATATCCCCAGTCTGCGGACATAGAGATGACCCGGTTGCTTCCCTTGGGGGAAGTCGAATTAATGGAAACCAGCGATATCCCCAGTCTGCGGACATAGGAATGACTCAGTTGCTTCCCTTGGGGGAAGTCGAATTAATGGAAACAACGTCTGATGCGTTATACGTTAGAGGAGTTATCGGTTGCTCCCCTTCGGAGAAGTGGAATTAATGGAAACTCACTCCCCCCTTTGGAAAAATACTTCTCCACTTCTTTGATGGGTCGCTTCCCTTCGGGGAAGTGAAATTAATGGATAATTTTGATATTTAGCCGTGAATTACCTAAAATTAACCCAACCCATTACTACCTTAGGTTGTGCTGGGGTATCTTTGTTTTTCACCTGCAACGGAGTAGCACAAGCCTCAGCGATAAATCATCCCAGCGTTAATAAGATTCTTCAGCTAACTACATCTCAAACTTTAGAGATTTACCTCCCTATTCTACAGACTCAGCTTGTAGCGCAACGATTCATCCCAGCCATTAGCTGTCCTAACATGGTTCGCTACGTTTTTGCTGAAACCAGAAACTTTTTGGTTTATATTTGCGGCAAAAATAATATACCATTGATGTATGTCGCCGTTGATAAAAATGGCAGGCTAGGGGGCATTATTTTGCCTGTCAGCAGTTACAACAGTCGCCAATTCGTAGCAGCTAACAAAAATGTGCTTTATATACTTACAGACCGGGAATTAATTGTTATAGAAGGAGGCCAAATCATTCTCAGAGAAAGTGTGACTAGATGGGAATAAGGAAGTACAGTCGCTTTCGGATAGGGCTTTATCTGTCGCAGTATCTAGATCCTGGATTCTAGCAAAAACAAGATGCGCCCATGCCGGTAGGGGCGGGTTCACCCAAAATATCTGTCACTTAAGGAAGATATTGATAAACTCGCCCCCACCCCACGCTTTCTGCCGGCAAGTGTTTTGAAACGCAGTATCCTAAATACCGGTAGGGGCGGGTTCACCCAAAATATCTGTCACTCAAGGAAAATATTGATAAACTCGCCCCCACGCTTTCTGCCGGCAAGTGTTTTGAAACGCAATATCCCAAATGCCGGTAGGGGCGGGTTCACCCAAAATATCTGTCACTCAAGGAAAATATTGATAAA
>CAZJNL010001076.1:0-2452 GCA_964546515.1 uncultured Oscillatoria sp. | reverse complement strand
ATCCTAAGTGGTATCCAGAGGCTAAGGTGTACTGCAACGGGGAAGTGGTGATGACGGTGGGATCTACCAAGCCAGAACTCCACGTCGATGTGTGGTCTGGCAACCACCCGTACTACACCGGCACCCAGAAAATTATTGACACGGAAGGGCGCGTTGAGCGCTTCATGCGCAAGTACGGCATGGGGGACGCGGGAGCCAAAAAAGGGGAAAAGGGCACTAAGAAGAAGTAGCGACGCTCTCAGCTTGTCGATGTGGGAGGCAAGGATTTGGGTTTCACGGATTTTAGAAAAGGCCGGTGCGGCCTTTTCTGAAATGGCTTTTCTAAAATTCCCGCAGCCTAAATACCGCACTACTATTTTGAATAAGCGAGAGCAACTGACATGGCTGAGACTTATCTGCTGGAAAAACTGAAATCCGTTGAGCAAACTTTCAATGAGTTAACCCGCCGTCTGGCTGACCCAGATGTGGCTAAAGACCCGAGTGAATTTCAGCGCTTGGCTAAGGCGCGTTCGTCTTTGGAAGAGGTTGTCAATACCTATGAGGTCTGGAAGGCAGCGCAAGAAGAGCTGACCGGCGCTAGGCAGGTTTTGAAGGAAGCTAGTGGCGATCCCGATTGGCAAGAGATGGCGGCGCAGGAAGTAGAGTCGCTGGAAGCTCGTCTGGAGGATTTGGAGCGGCGTTTGAAGATTTTGCTGCTGCCGCGCGATCCGAATGATGAGAAGAATATTATGCTGGAAATTCGCGCCGGCACGGGGGGCGATGAGGCGAGTATTTGGGCGGGGGATTTGCTGCGCATGTACTCGCGCTACGCGGAAACCCAAAAATGGCGGGTGAAGCTGGTGAGTGAGTCTCTGGCAGAAATGGGCGGCTTTAAGGAAGCGGTTCTGGAGATTCAGGGGGAGGGGGTTTACAGCAAGCTGAAGTTTGAAGCGGGCGTCCACCGCGTGCAGCGGGTGCCGGTGACGGAAGCAGGTGGGCGGGTTCACACTTCGACGGCTACTGTGGCGGTGATGCCGGAAGTGGACGAGGTGGAGGTGCACATCGACCCGAAGGATATTGAGCTGAGTACGGCTCGTTCGGGCGGGGCCGGTGGGCAAAATGTCAACAAGGTGGAAACTGCTGTGGATTTGTTCCACAAACCTACCGGCATCCGGATTTTCTGCACGGAGGAGCGCTCCCAGCTGCAAAATAAAGAGCGGGCTATGCAGATTCTGCGGGCTAAGCTGTACGAGATGAAGCTGCGGGAGCAGCAGGAAGCGGTTACCTCTATGCGCCGGTCGCAAGTGGGCACGGGTTCTCGCTCGGAGAAGATTCGCACTTACAATTACAAGGACAATCGGGTGACGGATCACCGCTTGGGTGAGAATTTCTCGCTGAATGCGGTTTTGGAAGGGGATATTGAGGACGCTATCCAGGCTTGCATTGCCCAAGACCAGCAGGAACGCTTGCAGGAGTTGGCGGTTTCTAGTTCAACGACTGCTAGCTCCGGGTGACGGGCCGGGGGGACAATTAGCTGGCGCTGGCACAGACGCTCTACCGGGCGACTGCTGTGCCGGTTTTTTGATTTTTTTACGGTTCAGGAAGGCAGCTAGGTTTCTTCTTGGTTCCATTGCTGGGCTTTTAATTGGCTGAGCCGGCTTTCCATAACCTCTTCAATATAGTCCTTCATCTCGGGGACGTAGGAAAAATGGTGATATTCCCACCGTAACGCTCGGGAAAATCGGCCCCAGGTGCGCAAATCCGGGCATTCGAGAATTTTGGCTATCACCAGCTCTTGCCAGATGGGCAGCTTGCGATAGCTGAAGAACTGGCTGCAAGTTCTGCCATCTTGGCCTTTGTAGGCCACCCACACCATATGTTTCTTTAACCTGACTTCTGTGATCCGCAAGTTGAGGATAGCAGAGACTTCCTTTCTAATTTTCCCGATAAATCCAGCTAGCTGGCTTTCCGGGTTGAGGAGTTTGGCGGCAATCAGGCTCTTGCTCGGGCCCGTGTACCGGCGCTTGCGGGTTTTTGTGAATATGGTGTTAAGGTTAACGATCATGGTCTTTGCTCCCTGTTTTTAAAGTACGGCCCCCTAAGCCTAATCTTCCCGCCATCACGAGCTGAACAATCCGAGAGAACTGGCAAAGTGTTAAACTGAGTCCACAACTGTTGCCGGACTGCTCCTTGGTTTGGTAATGGCCGCTCTCAGGTATTACTTACTCTGGGAGTGGTTTATTAAAACTTTGGGTGAATATATTAAGTCTAGCCAGCCTGTTGGGGAATGACAAGCTATTGTTACAATTCTTTACAATTAACGGCTTGACGGGTGGTGTGGGCCGGCATTAATCGTCACCGGCAGCCGGTGGAATGGGCCATAGGGCGTGGCCCCAGGCTCTAGGCCCATGGGGGAGATTCTCCGCAATGCCCCATGCCCCATGCCCTATGCCCCATTCCCCGGCATCGGGGC